>CAYRPT010000029.1:10230-13694 GCA_964425895.1 uncultured Solibacteraceae bacterium
CTCACATCGGCGTCACGCTAGGCCTTGGGACCTGGCACCACTTCGCCGCCGTCAGCGATAATCTGCAAGTCACGCTCTACCTGAACGGTCAGGAGCAGGCTCGGTTTGCGGCTGCCGGCCCTCCACAAACGAACTCCATTCCGCTAATCCTCGGCGGACAGACTTATGGGGACGGGACTCAGGTGTGCTGTGGATTCCCGGGGAGCCTGCGCCAGTTTCGGATCTGGAGCCGGGCTCTTCCGGCAGCGGAGATCACTTCGGTCGCCACAACGGTTCTTGCCGGGACCGAGGCTGGACTCGTAGCCGACTGGCCGCTGGACGACGGAGCGGGCACAACTCTTCGGGACATCGGGCCCAATCACCTGGCGTTGGGTTTGAGTGGGCCGACAAATTTCTCTCCAGTTTGGCTGCGAACTGCGATTGTGGACAACGGACCGGTCTTCGAGGTGCGAAGATTGACGTTGCCCGCGCGATCCATCCCGTTTCCCGCGACCGTTCCGATTGACTTTGACTCAGATGGTGACGTGGATTTGCTCGTTTGTCAGAACGCCTACCTAACCACCGATGAACTACCGTGTGCAGCGTTTCGTAATGACGGAAACGGGACCTTCACCGATGCCACTGCACAAGTCTTGGGCCCGAACCCACCCAGGTTCAATACGCCGCGCGACTATTCGGTTGCAGATTTCAATCGCGACGGCCGCGTCGATGTGGTCATCGCCAACAACGTCGATTGCGCCTGCCCCGGCGGGGGCGTCTATAAGGGTGCAGCAAGCCGTCTTCTTCTGCAAACAGCCGATGGGAGGCTCGAAGACGTAACCGCCACGCATCTTCCCCCGCGGCTCGCGTTTACGCATAACATCGCCAGCGCCGATATCGATGGCGATGGCGACCTCGATCTCTACCTGGCGAACGTCATCAGCATCGGCACCGGTCCGCCCGAGGTCTACCTGAACGACGGCCAAGGCCACTTCACCGTGGGCGAAGCGAACCGGCTGCCTGCGATTCTGCGAACCGCGTCCCGGCCGTTTGTGAGCGTCAGCGCCAGGTTCGTCGACGTGAATCACGACGGGCACCCCGATCTGTTCGTGGGAGCGGATCACAGTTACAACTGGCCGCGCGATCTGTTGCTGTTGAACGATGGTCGCGGATTCTTCGAGCTGGCGCCCGACAGCGCCCTGCCCGCAAGGTATGGCGGCCGGAACTGGGGCACCGTGAGCATTCGAGTCGCGGACTTCAGTGGCGATGGCTGGCAGGACTTGATCAATACCGTTAACGCGGAGAATTACAACGAAGGAGCGGTGCAGATTCTCCTCAACAATCGCGACGGGACGTTCCGGGACGCGACTGAACTCCTCGTCCAGGGTGCGTGGGGGCGATCATCGGGCGGTAACCTCCGGTATGTCGACCCAAGCTACCCCGCCGATTTCAACGGCGATGGCTTCCTGGACCTCCTGGTACATGGCGCCGGCCAACCGTCGCGCCTGTTTCTGAATACCGGGTCCCTGGGCGGCGGCCGTCTGGTGGACGTCTCCGAACTGCTGCCGGACGCCGCCGGGTTCTTTGCAGTCGCCGACTTCAATGGGGACAGCGGGCCGGATATGGCAGGGTTGCTGATCGATTGTTGTGATCCCATGTTTCTGGAAACATGGCTCACCAGTCGCAAATTCATACTGACCCCAGACTTGATCCCACCCGTTCCAACGGGCCCGTTCTTCCTGAGAGGCAGCGTCCTCAACTCCGCCACCTTCTCCGCCGATGCATTGGCGCCAGGCGAGCTCGTGACGATTTTCGGCCGCGATTTCGGTCCCATTGTCCTGGAAGCCGCCACTCCGGCTGATGGAAAGTACCCTACCGAGCTGGCAGGCACTCGTGTTCTGATTAATGGCATTGCGGCGCCGATGATCTACGCAGTTGACGGGCAAGTGAGTGCCATCGTTCCCTTCAGTGTAGTCCCCGACTCGCGTGCCGACGTGGTCGTCGAACGCCAAGGCCAGCGGTCCCCTCCCGTTTCAATCTACGTTGACCGCAGTGCCCCCGGCTTGTTCACACTCGACAGCAGCGGCACGGGTCCTGCGGCCGTTCTGAATGTCGACCCCGTCAGTGGCAGTGTGAGCGTGAATGGCCCACAGAATCCTGCGGTGCGAGGCGGATACATTGTCGCCTACCTTACCGGAGCCGGTCAGACCGTCCCTCCCTCGGTAGATGGAGTCGTAGCGGATGGTGCGGGGCAACTGGCGCTTCCTGTAAGGGCGGGCTTGGACTTCTTTAACGCCGGACAGCCCTGTGAAGCTCGCAATTATTGCACGCCCGTCGATGTACTTTACTCCGGCCCCGCTCCTGGGCTTGTTGCTGGGGTCATTCAAGTCAATATGCGTGTCCCCGACACTCCATCGGCGAGTGGTACCCACCCACTAGGCATATCTGTCGGCGGAACCCGGAGTCAGTTCTTCGCCACCGTTTCTATTCGCTGATTGCGGGTCTGCGTTCGCGGTTTCCGATCGCAAGCCCATGTAAACCCGATGAGACAGCCGTACACCGCTGAGCGGCGCGCGCAAACCATGCGGTGCCGTCCGGGAGGCCACCACTTCTACGGACTTCCGGCTACCGTCCAACCGCATCGTCAGGCGGCTAAGTCCATCCTAGGATTGAGGTAAAGGCCCGTCACGGGCAGCGGGAGACCTGTGTAGTGCTTTGCAATTCCGTCCCTGGCCACCAGAAAAATCAATAACTTAGGCTAGTTCTGAACAGCCGAATGCCGCGGGGTTACCGCTGGTCGGCGGCGAACCGAACCCTGGTGGAATCGTGCAACAACTCGTTGCACAACTTCGTTCGTGAATCCCAATGTTCCAACCTGCGAGTAGCTCGAGCGAACTGCGCCCGGAGATCAAGCAGAGATTGAACCGTTCTGGATTCCCCGGGGAGCGAGTGGAAGAGGCCGGGCTGGGTCAGATCTCTGAGCCCTTTCCCGGGGCGACGAAGTTAATCACTTGCCGGTCGTTCCGTCGATAAACGCTGAAGTCGGTGCGATCGATCGTGAGCACTTGGGATCGCGCGTGCAACTCGGTCATGACGACGACCGACGCGTCGGCCAGATCCATTTGCTGATACCGCGCCATCAGGGTTCGGATGCGCGGCCAATGCGAGGACATATCGAAATCCAGCCGCATCGCTTCGCGTTCGAGCAATTGAAAAAGGGAATCGACCGCCAAGCCGTCTTCGCGCAGAAAATACACAACCTCAGTGAGTACCGCTTCGCAGATCAGCATCGGAGCCCGGACTTGGTTCATCAGGGCGACAGCCCACTTGTGATAGGGATCGTTCCGATTGAGATAGGCGAGAAGGGGACCCGTGTCGCAGATCGTGATCATGATCGCCGAAACTTGCGGCGGGCGTTGGTCGCTGGCCGTCTGCTGCCGGCCAAGCTACCGGCGAGGTCGGCACAAATAGTGTATACCGACCTC
>CAYRPT010000030.1:0-13635 GCA_964425895.1 uncultured Solibacteraceae bacterium
ACCTGGGCGAGCAGGTCCTTCGCGACACGTCGGATGCCGGTGTAGTACAGCACGAACCGCTCTTCGAACTGCTTCCGGCGGTCGGGGCTCCAGGCGACCGGCTCGACGCGAAGCCGCTGCCGCAAACCCGGTCCGGTGGTAACGAGCTTGACCCCCGGGAAGATGCCGCCGGCCTGGTCCTGCCAGCCGCCGCCGGTCGTCATCATCTGCTCGAGACGCATCACCTGGTCGCTCAGCGCAGTTTCGTCCATCTGGATGCCGGCCATCTCCGCCAGGGCGCGGATCAATGTCGCCGCCAGGATGCTGCTGGTGCCCAGGCCGGATCCGACCGGCAGATCCACTTCGGTGCGGATCTCGATGCCGCCGCCCAGCGCCCTCAGGCGGTCCGCCAGGGAACTCTCCGATTCCACAATTCCGAGCAGCCGCAGCGCGGCGCGGGGTATGGCGACCGATGATCCCGGCGCCAGAGGCCCGAAAATCCCGCCGGCTTCCCGGTACTCGACCGGCTCGCCCTCGTCCGGGAGGCAACGCACCACCAGCTCGTCGAGCCGTGTCACCGTGCCCACGATTGGGTACGCCCCGCGGAGCGACAACCCGGCGTTCAGCACGGTTCCTCCCCAGTCAAGACAGAAGGGCGGAGTATCCGACCATCCCCCGCCGAAATCCACGCGGGCGGGACCGGCGACGCGCACGCGGCGGTAACGCCACTCCCCCGGCGCCAGGCGCTCGCGGTCGCGGCAGCCTTCCTCGACGCCCTGCTGAACACAACGAAACGCCTGTCCCCGGGCGGCCTCGGCTTCCTGCTCGAAACCGGCCTGGGCAAGAAACAGGCCGGCCTGGTACCAGCGGGACGCCGCCTCTGTCGGTTGCCGCTCTTCCAGGTCCCGGGCGCGGCGCTCAACCGCCCGCCCCGCCGCGGTCAAAGCGGTAAGCCCGGGAGCGCGGGCCAGCAGCGGCCGGATATCCGTGCCGGAGTCGGCGAGCGCCGCCGCGGTAAGCTCCCAGCCTGCCTCCGTCCGCCGCTCGCGGGCCGCCGAGAGCGCCGTCATGTCGGCTCGCGCCGCGCTGGCGGCCAGCGAGAGCCGCCGGCTGGCGCGCCACCGCTCCGGCGCCAATCCCGTTTCCACCCCCAGAAGCCAGCTCGCGCATTCCCAGGAAGCCTCGGGCGAACCCAGCAGAAACACCTCGGCGTTCCACAGGCAGCGCTCACTCGATGGAATATCCGGCCAGACGTCAGCCGGATCGATGCCGCGCTCCTCCAGCACCGTGAGGATCGGCCGTCCAAACCAGGTCGCCTGCCCCGAGGAGACGAGCTGCTTGGGATCATCCTCGACGCCGTAGACGCGGACGACGGTTCCCGTCCGCCCATCGTCCAGATGAACGGGCGCTTGGTGAGCCACGGTGTCCTCCGGCACAAACACCGGCGCCGGCAGGCCTGTGAGTCCGTGGACGATCGCGCCACGGCCGGCGCGGAGCGGATGGTCCAGGTGGCACTCGATGACCAACGAGCCCGGACCCAGCTCGCCCCCGCCGCGCAGGACGCTGTCCACCAGGACTCCGGCCGAGACCACGCCCGGAGGATGGGACGCGCCCAGGTGCTGGTGCGCCTCGTAGAGACGGCGGAAGGTGCTGTCTTCCGTCATCAGCCGGCGGAAGTGGGCGGTGGTGCCCACATGCGTGAAGTCGCCCTCAACCAGCGAGCACCAGAACGGGACGCCGCGCAGGGCGCCCGCCAGTTCCCTCAGACCCGCGTGGGCATCGTCCGCCGGCGTCCATTCGCCCGTGAGCGCAAGCGTGATGTGCTCGTAGAGATCGATCACGGGATGCTCCTCGCGGCTTCCTCCGAGGACGCCCGGGTCGAACACCCAGCGGCCCTCCCGCCTCCGGACTCCGGCCAGTTCGGTCAGGCGGGCCGCCACCGGCGCATCGAAGCGCAGCAGTCCGATGTCCAGCGCCACCTGTTCTCCCGGCAACATGCCGCCGGCCGCGCGAACCTCGGCCGCGGAAGGCTTCTGGAGAAACGAGTACACCCGCCCCTCGTCGCCGATCACATAGACGCCGTGCCCGCTGCCCACCTCCGCGGGCTGCCGCATGGCGACCCCGCAGACGCCTGGACGCTCCCAGTTCAGCTCCTCCGCGGGGAAGGTGAGAATCACGTCACCGGAAGCGACCAGCAGCCCCGCCGGCAGTCGTTCGGCCCAAAGCGTGGAGAGCGCCAGCGTCTCGTCAAAGACCGTGCTGACATCGCCCCAGGGCGTCTTCACCGGCAGCGCGCTGAACAGCTTTCCCGCCAGCGAGTATTCGGGCAGCCGCCGTGAGTCGCCGCCCGAGTGGATGATCAGCACGCGCCGGCCGTTCCACCACGCTTCGAGCGAGGACGGCGCGGCCGCGGAATCCGCCAGGTCCCGCTGAGCGAGCGCCCGCAGCGCGTTGAGCGTGGCGCCCCCGCTGCCGATCCGCGCGTCGTCGAGATCGGAAACCACCAGGTAAAGCGCGCCGGCCGGCAGTTTGCCCGCGTCCAGCCGCCGGGCGATCTCAGCTTCGTAACGCTTCGCCTGGCGTGCCGAGCTGGCCGTGACGACGATCGCCGTCCACCAGGAGGCGGGTTCGGCGCCGGTGATGCGCTCCATGTACGCCCGGCGGGCGCGCCGGGCGATGGCGGCAAGGTCGGGGGTGAGGGTCTCTTCAGCCATAAGTGCGGTTCCCGCGAGATCCGCAATATACTACTCTGACAAAAAGCGTTCCTGGAGTTGACGAACCATGCCGCCCCGATCCATACGGTTCTCCCTGCCGGCAGCCATCTTGCTTTGCTCGCTTCTGCCCGCACCCGCCGCGAATCCCGGCCCGCACGAGGTTGCGGTGGAGGTCGGAGTCCGCGCCCGGATGCGCGACGGCGTCGCTCTGGCCGCCGACGTCTACCGGCCGAAGGCCCAGGGCCGGTTTCCGGTGCTTCTCCAGCGCACGCCGTATGACCGGCGCGGCGCCCGCACCGATGCCCGCCTGCTGTCGTCGCACGGCTACATCGTGGTCATCCAGGACACGCGCGGCCGCTACGAATCCGGCGGGGAGTGGTATCCGTTCCTGAACGAAACCAACGACGGTTACGACACGGTGGAATGGGCTGCTGGTCTGCCCGGAGCCGATGGTAAGGTCGGCATGTTCGGCGGCTCCTACGTCGGCGCCACCCAAATGCTGGCGGCCGTCGGCAAGCCGCCCCACCTGGAGGCAATCTTCCCTTACGTCACCGCGTCGGAATACTACGACGGCTGGACCTATCAAAGCGGCGTGCTGATGCAGTGGTTCGTCCAATCCTGGACCTCCGGCCTGGCGCGCGACACCTTGAACCGGAAGGCGGAGTCGCGCCCGCTGGACTGGGTGAAAGGCGCCCCGAATGACTACCCGGTGCTGATGGCGCCTCAGCCCTTCGCGCCCCAGCTTGCCCCGTACTATCTCCACTGGCTCGAGCATTCGACCAACGACGACTACTGGAAGCGCTGGCGCATCTCGGACCATTATCCGGAGATGACGGTGAAGGCCCTGCACGCCGGCGGCTGGCACGACATCTTCCTCAAGGGCTCGATCAAGAACTACGAAGGGCTGAGCGGCGCCGCGAAAGACCCCGAGGCGCGCGCCGGCCAGCGGTTGCTGGTGGGACCCTGGGCCCACGCCACCACCTCTCCGGAAGGCAAGATCGGCGGCGTCGTGTTCGGCCAGAACGCCGTCCTCGACATGCCGCAAACGATCCTGGAATGGTCCGATTGGGCGCTCAAAGGAAAGAAGAACGACTACGCCGCCAGGCCGCCCGTGAAGATCTTCGTGATGGGAGAGAACGTCTGGCGCTATGAAAAGGAGTTCCCGCTGGAACGCCAGCGCCTGACCCGCTATTACCTGCACTCGACCCATGGCGCGAACGGCGCCGGAGGAGACGGCCTGCTGTCCACGTCGCCGCCCGGCGAGATGCGGCCGGACCGCTTCACGTATGATCCGCGAAACCCCGTTCCCACCATCGGCGGCCGCCTGTGTTGCGCCAACGACGCCCTGCCTCCCGGGCCCTTCGATCAAAGCCCCAATGCGTACCGCCGCGACGTGCTGGTCTACTCGACGCCGCCGCTCGAGCGCGACGTCGAAGTCACCGGCTGGATCAAGCTGGAGCTGTTTGCCGCCTCCGGCGCCCGCGACCCGCACTTCACCGCGATGCTGGTCGACGCCGCCCCGGACGGCTATGCCCGATTCCTCACCGACGGCATCGTCCGGGCGTCGCTGCGAGATTCACTGGAGACCCCGGCCGCGGTTCCACGCGACGAGACCACCCTCCGCTACGAGATCGATCTCTGGGCCACCAGCAACCTGTTCCGCCAGGGCCACCGGATCCAGCTTTACGTTTCTTCGAGCAACTTCCCGCGGTTCAGCCGGATTGGCGGCGCGCCGAGCGAGCAGACCGTCTACCACGACGCGCAGCACCCTTCCGCCCTGGTGCTGCCCGTCATCCCGCGGCAGTAAGCGCGGTTACCGGTTCTTGTTCATGATGAGGAGCATGATGACCGGCGTCTTCGCCTTAATGCCGTGCTCCAGGTGCGGCGTCATGTGCGCCAGTGTTCCCGGCCGCGCCGCCAGCGCGTCCGGTCCAAGCTGCAGGTCGGCCTCGCCCTCCACGAAGTAGAGCACCGCGGGCATCGGCGCCGTGTGGGCCGTGAGTTCCTGGCCCGCCGCGAAGCCGAAGCAAACGATCTTCGTGCGGTCGTCATTGTGCAGAGTGCGGCTGAGGATCCCGTTCTCCGGAATGCTCATTTCCTCCACTAGGTTCGCGATGAATGTGTAGTTGTCGGCCATGTTGGTTTCATTTTCCCCTGGGCCCGCCGTTCCGGTCAGTGACCGCGGTCGCACAGGCCCCTCTGGCGCGTGAGTAAGATGAGGTAGAACCTTGCACTCGCAGCGACCTTTATGAAACCCATCGGCCAGTTCACCGTGATTCCCAAGCTGCCGGCCCGCATCGAACCACTCCGGGCTCTCGCGTATAACCTTCGTTGGACCTGGAGCCACGACACGATCGCGCTCTTCCGCCGCATCGACGGTGAGTTGTGGGAGGAACTGGGGCACAACCCCGTCCGCATGCTGGGGACGGTGAGCCAGGATCGCTTACAGGCCTTGTCGGATGACGACGCCTTCCTGGCCCACCTGGACCGCGCGTCCCAGGAGCTGACGGAATACATCGAGGCCAGATCCACCTGGTTCCGCCGCAACTACGGGAAGATCAGCGCGCCGCTGGTGGCCTACTTCTCCGCCGAGTTCGGCCTGACGGAATCGCTGTCGATTTTCGCCGGCGGTCTCGGCATCCTGGCCGGAGATCATCTTAAGTCCGCCAGCGATCTCGGGGTCCCGCTGGTCGGCGTGGGTCTGCTCTATCAGCAGGGCTATTTCCGCCAGCAGCTCAACGCTTCCGGCTGGCAACAGGAGGTCTATGAGGACAACGACTTCCACAACCTCCCGGTGACCCCCGCGCGCGCGCCGGACGGCTCGCCGGCGATGGTCTCGGTGGATTTGCCGGGACGAGTCCTGCACGCCAAGGTCTGGCGCGTCGAGGTCGGGCGCATACCGCTGTTCCTGCTGGACACGAACATTGACGCCAACGCCGGCGAGGAGGACCGCAACATCACCGACCAGCTTTACGGCGGCGATCGCGAAATGCGCCTCAAACAGGAAATCCTGCTGGGGATCGGCGGCTGCCGGGCATTGGAGGCGGTGGGCTTGACGCCGACCGTTTTCCACATGAATGAAGGCCACTCGGCCTTCCTGCCGCTCGAGCACATCCGGCGGCTCAGGGAGCGTCACGGCCTGAGCTTTGAGGAAGCGCGGGAACTGGCCGAAGCGAGCAGCGTCTTTACCACCCATACCCCGGTGGCGGCCGGCCACGACTACTTCTCGCCCGAGTTGATGCGGCAGTACCTCTTCGATTATTCCCAAGCCCTCGGTGTTTCCTGGAGTGAGTTCCTGCGTCTCGGCCAAAGCAAGCCCGCCCACGTCCACGAGGACTTCTGCATGACCCCGCTGGCCTTGCGGCTCTCACCCTTCAGCAACGGCGTAAGCAAGCTTCATGGGGAAGTCTCGCGCCGGATGTGGAGGTCGATGTGGCCGGGAATTCCCGACGGGGAGATTCCGATCGGCCACGTCACCAACGGGGTTCATTTCCAGAGCTGGATCTCGCAGGACTTCGATGAACTCTACGACCGGTACTTGAGTCCGAGCTGGCGCGAGACTCCCGGTGACCGGGAGCTGTGGCGGAAGGTGGAAACGATTCCCTCCGAAGAACTGTGGCGCACCCACGAACGCCGCCGCGAGCGGTTCGTGGCTTTCGCCCGGCGCCGTTTGCTCGAGCAGCTCCGGCGGCGTGGAGCGCCGGAGGCGGAAATCGCTAGCGCCGAGGACGCTCTGGATTCGCGCGCCCTCACCATCGGCTTCGCCCGGCGTTTCGCCACTTACAAGCGGGCCACGTTGTTCCTCCGTGATCCGCAGCGGCTGGCTCGGCTGTTGAACGACCCGGAGCGTCCGGTCCAGATCATCTTCGCCGGCAAGGCCCACCCGCGCGACGACGAGGGTAAGAAGCTCATCCAGGAGATCGCCAATCTGATCCGCCGTCCCGAGTTCCGCCGGCGAATGGTTTTCGTCGAGGATTACGACATGAGCGTCGCCCGGCAGCTCCTGCAGGGCTCGGACGTCTGGCTGAATACTCCCCTCCGGCCCAACGAGGCCTGCGGCACCAGCGGGATGAAGGCGGCGGCCAACGGCGTCGTCAACATCTCGACCCTCGACGGCTGGTGGGCCGAGGCCTGGAGTGAGGCCCACGGCCCTGGCCGCTTCGTCGGCTGGGCTATCGGCAAGGGCGAGGTCTTTGCCGACCGTGCGTACCAGGATCAAATTGAAGCCGAGGCCTTGTACGACGTGCTGGAGCGGGACGTCGTGCCCCTGTTCTATGACCGGCGGGCCGACGGCCTTCCCCGGCGCTGGATTGAGAAGATGAAGTCGGAGATCGCCGGACTGTGCCACGTCTACAACAGCCACCGCATGGTGCGTGAGTACACCGAACACTTCTATCTCATGGCGCACAACCGGGCGGCGGAGCTCGCCCTGAACGGCGCCGCGGCGGCGAAGGTCCTGGCCGTCTGGCGGACCCGGATTCAGGCGCACTGGCCCGAGATCCGGATCGAATCGGTCGCCTTCAGCGCCGGCCGGGAAGTCCAGGTCGGCGAGAGCGCTACGGTAACGGCCCGGATCCATCTGGGTGTACTCGAACCGTCCGAAGTCGCCGTGGAGCTCTACTGCGGGCCGCTTGGCACGGGCGGCGGCTTCCGGGATGCCGCTGCCATCGGCATGAAGCACGCGGGCAAAGACGGGGACCTGGACGTGTTCCAGGCGGTCTACGGGCCATGTTCGTCCAGCGGACTGATGGGGTACACCGTGCGTGTGCTGCCCTACAACCCCAACCTGACCAGCCCGTTCCTGCCGGGCTACGTCGCTTGGGCGTAGGTGCGGCGCCGTCGCGGGCGGCGGGGCGCGCCTTGGCGCCTCAGGGCTCCGGCGCCTGCCAGGGGACGCGGCCCGCGCGCTGGAGATGGGCCATCAGTGACCGCATCAGCCCCGCATAAACATCCCTTTCCGAGGCCGCCAGATCGTGCGTTTCCAGACCGTCCCGGCGCAGGTTGTACAGCTCGTAGGGCGAGAACGGTGAGTTCTGGAGCAGCTTCCAGTCTCCCCGGCGGATGGTGTAGTAATCCCGGCCCTGGTACTGCGCGTTGCCCTCTCGCCGCACCCAGACGAGATCCCGCTCCGGCAGTCCCGCTTCCCGGCCCAGCAACACCGGCAGCAGGGACCGGCCATCGATCCCGTCGGGAACCGGGGCGCCCACGGCCTCGCAGATGGTCGGATAGAGATCCATCGAAAGGGCCACTTCGGGCGAGCGGGATCCGGCGGCAATCCGTCCCGGCCAAACGGCGCACATCGGCACCCGGATGCCGCCCTCGTACATATCTCCCTTGCCGCCGCGCAGGTCGCCACAACGGCCGCCGGCGGATAGCTGCCCCCCGTTGTCGCTCGTGAAAATGACGAGCGTGTTCCCGGCGAAGCCATTCTCCCGGAGCGCGGCCAGCACCCGTCCGACGCCGGCGTCGAGATGCTCAATCAGCGCCACCAGTTTTGCCCGGCGCTCGTCGATTCCGGGCCGGCGGGCCTTCACCTTCTCAAGCCACTCGGCCGGCGGCTGGATCGGGGTGTGCGGAGCGTTGTAGGCCAAGTAGAGAAACCATCGTCCGCGGTCTTTGCGCCGCGCCTGCAAATACTCCACCGCCCAGTCCGTAAACAAGTCGGTGGCATGCCCTTCGGGATCGATGGCATCGCGCTGGTCGCGCATGTAGTTGATGCCGTGGCGGCGGTGATGGAAGTAATCGTCCATCATGTCGCCGAGAAAGCCGCGGAAGAAATCGAAGCCGCGGCCGGCCGGTGTGTTCGGCTCCTCCAGGCCCAGATGCCATTTCCCGACCATGCCCGTGTGATAGCCGGCTTCCTTCACGGCCCGGGGCAGCAGCACGGCGCGCCCGTAAAGGTGGCCCCAGCTATCCCGCGCGTGTGTCCGGATCACGCCCGGCACCCCGGCCCGGTCCGGGTACCGGCCCGTCAACAGGGCGGCACGCGTGGGCGAGCAGACCGGGGAGTTCGAGTAGAATCCGTCGAACCGCATCCCCGCCCGGACCAGGCCGTCAAGGTGCGGCGTTTCGAGGTCCGGGGCCCCGTAGCTGGCGAGGTCGCCGTAGCCGAGATCGTCGGCGAGAATCAGAAGGATGTTGGGCGGCTCCGCGCCCTGGCAACCCAGGGCCGCCGCCAGTATCGGCAGCCAGCGCGTCAGGAAGCTCAATGCCCCGACCTCCTCTCGAGGGAACATTCGTGAATGTTCCCTTTGATCCATGATGTGCGGCCTCGGCGCCGGAGGCGCGCCGCCGCGCGGTTAGCGCTCCCGGGAACATTGATGACTGTTCCCTGTGATCCATGACGTGCCGCCTCTGCGCCGGAGGCGCGCAGCCGCGCGGTTAGCGCTCAGATCTGAATGGTGGCGATCTCCACCGGAGAGCGCGAGCCTTCGACCACAACGATGCCGGTGTCGGTTACGTGGTAGGCCTTCCGATCGCTTTCGGGGTCGTAGCCGACACGGGTGTTCTCGACGATGCGGACGTTCTTCTCGAGAATGGCGCGCCTCACCTTGGCGTACCGGCCTACGTCCACGTTGTCGAACAACACCGAGTCCTCCACCACCGCGCCGGTGTGGATGCGGCAGCCGCGTCCGATAATCGAGTTGCGCGCCATGCCTCCCGCCAGAATCGTCCCGCCCGAGACGATGCTGTCCACGGCGACGCCGCGCCGCCCCTCCTCGTCGAAGCTGAACTTCGCCGGGGCATCCGAATAGCCGGCGGTGAACAGCGGCCATTGCTTGTTGAAAAGGTTCAGAGCGGGTGAGATCGAGCGCAGGTCCATGCTCGCTTCGTAATATGCCTCGATCGTGCCGACATCGCGCCAGTAAGACGGCATGTCGGCGGGGTCGCCCGGTATGCGGTTCGTCTGAAAGTCGTAGGCGAAGATGCGCGTGCGGCCCACCATGCCCGGCAGGATGTCGCGGCCGAAATCGTGCGTGCCCTCGGTCTTTTCGGCGTCCCGGTGCAGCTCCTTGAGCAGCGCCGGGGTGGAAAAGATGTAATTCCCCATGGAGGCGAAAACCATACTCGGATTGCCCGGTATCGGCGGGGCATCCGCTGATTTCTCGACAAAGCCGGTGATGGCGCCGTCGCGGGTAGTCTCGATGACGCCGAACTGAGACGCCAGGCTGCGAGCCACCGGGATGGCGGCCACCGTCACATCGGCGCGCTTCTGCTCATGGAATTCGATCATCTGCCGGATATTCATCCGGTAGATGTGGTCCGCGCCGAAAATCGCCACCACGTGCGGTTCGGCCTGTTCGATCAGGTTGATGTTCTGGTGGATCGCGTCGGCCGTGCCGCGATACCACGTCTCGTCGGCGGATCGCATCTGCGCCGGCACCGGGATGATGAAGTGCGATTTCAGCAGGCCGCTCGCCTCCCAGCCGTCCCGCAGATGTTGCAGCAACGACTGGCTCTTGAACTGGATCAGAACATAAATGGAATGAATTCCCGAGTTCACCAGATTGCTGAGGACAAAGTCCACGATCCGGTAACGGCCGCCGAACGGTACGGCGGGTTTGGCGCGCTCCTTGGTCAGCGGGTAGAGACGGGTCCCCTTGCCTCCGGCAAGCACGAACGACAGAACGCGGAGTTCCATAGGCTGCCTCGATTTCTCCTGTAACTCCTTCGTGGCGGACTCCTTCCCGGCGCGCCCCGCGCACCGGCCAAGAGCAACATTCTCTCAGCGTCCGCGCACCAACGCAAACCGGGCACACGCGGCAACAAAAAATTGGCGGCCGCCCAGGCGCCCCGCTTCCAGATCCGCCGGCTCAATCCGCCTCCCTTCCTCCGCCCCGCCGGCCCCTCGCTTTGGGCGCCGTCGCTTGCGGTTCCCGGTCCGAATGGCCATACTGGGAGACAGTTCTGTGCGGGGAGGTTGGCGTGGGCCGCGGCGGAGTCTTGGAGTCACTCCCGCCAGGGAAGATTTGTGAATGTTCCCTGGTATCATTGACGTGCGGCTTCTGCGCCAGAGGCGCGCCGCCACGCGGTTAGCGCTCGGAGGGCTTTTTATGCCGAAGCAAACACGAGGAGCCACCGGAACGCGACTCCTGAAAATCCTCTGGTTCCTGGCCGCCGGCGCACCGGCCTTTGGGGCGATCACGGTCACTCTCGCGCCGTCAACCGCGCCGCCCCAGCCGGTGGGCACCCGGGTCATCTGGACCGCCACCGCATCCGACACTGAAGCCGGCGAACTCGATTACCGCTTCCGCGTGAAGGCGCCAGGCGGGGCGTTCCGGATCGTTCGGGACTTCTACCGCACGCCGGACTTCGAATGGATGTCCGTCGAACACGAAGGCGAGTACGAGATCGAGGTCACCGCGCGCAACCGGGTCACGCACGCTCAGGCGGTGGAGGCGGCCGCTTTCGAAGTCACGTCCCGCGTCACCGGCGGCGACCCGGTCGTGAGCTCCACCCCCCATCAGCTTGTCGTCCTCTACAGCGCCCCCGCGTGCCCCGCCGGCGGCTACCTGAGGGTGCGATTCGGCGCCGATCCCGGACTTTCCGCGGCTACCCCCTGGAAGCCCTGCGCCTCCGGGCTGAGCCGGAATTTCCTGATCGCCGGCCTGCGGGCGTCCACCCCCTACCGCATCTTCCACGAGCTCGCCGCTGGAGGGAGCGTCACGAGGGGGCCGATACTCGACTTCACCACGCCCGCACTGCCCCCGGGTCTCCCCTTTTCGGTTTCGACGCCCCTGGTTGGGCCGGATCTCCAAAGCTGCCTCCTCGAACCGGTAGTGCTGCACTGTAACGTCGCCTTCGGCCAGGGACCGGCCGCGATGCCGGTGGCGACGGACCTGCTGGGACGCGTTCTCTGGTACTACGAACCGCTGGCAACCACCGAACAGATAGGAACCACGATCTTCCGTCCTTTCCCGGGGGGCCGGATGATGCTCGCCGTGAACGACGCCGCCAGCCCGCTCCGGCACCAGCAAATCCTGCGGGAGATCGACCTCGCCGGCAATCCGCTGCGGGAGACCAACGTCGAGCGGGTTTCCGAACAGCTCGCCGCCGTGGGCCACGATCCGATCACGTCCTTCCACCACGACATCATCGAGCTGCCGAACGGGAATCTGATCGCTCTCGCCAGCGTGGAACGGCTCGTCGAGGATATCCAGGGCCCCGGTACCGTGGACGTCATCGGCGACATGCTGGTGGAGCTCGACAGCGAGCTTCAAGTCGTGTGGGCGTGGAACGCCTTCGATCATCTTGATCTGGCCCGCCTGGCCACGCTTGGAGAAACCTGCGTCGATGGCCAGTCCGGCTGCCCCCCCGTGGCGCTGGCCCCCGTGGCCAATGATTGGCTGCACTCCAACTCGGTGCACTATAGCCAGGATGGCAACCTGATCCTGTCCATCCGGCACCAGGACTGGGTGATTAAGATCGACTACCAGAACGGCGCCGGCTCGGGCGCTGTGTTATGGCGGCTCGGCCAGGGCGGCGACTTCACCCCCGTCACGAACGACCCCGAAATCTGGTTCTCCCACCAGCACGACGCGGAGTTTGACATCCCCGGGCTTCCGCTGTTGTCGCTGTACGATAACAGCAACCTTCGCTTCGAAGCCAACCCGGCGGCCCAGAGCCGTGGACAGGTGTTCTGGCTCGATGAAGCCCAGCGGCTGGCCTACCCCGTGCTGAACGCGAATCTCGGCGCGTACTCGCTCGCCCTGGGAAGCGCCGAACGGCTGTGCAACGGCAACTATTTCTTTGACTCCGGCATCGCCACGCTCCCGCCTGACCTGGGGGCGCAATCGGTGGAAGTGACGCCCGCCGGAGCTGTCAACTACGTGCTCGAAACCACCGGGGCCGCCTATCGCACGTTCCGTATGTACAGCCTCTACCTGCCGTAGCGGCCGGTTCTCCCGCGGGTTTGACACCCCCGGAAACCGCCTGCTATCGTGGGCTTTCCGGATTCCCTCCACCAGGCGCACGCCGCCGGCGCGTGGTGCTGCGGGCTGCTTGATCATGAGTGACCTCAAGAAGACTCCCCTCCATGCGGTTCACATCGCTTTGGGAGCGCGGATGGTCGACTTCGGCGGCTGGCACATGCCCGTGCAGTACGGCGGCATCCTCGAAGAACACCACGCCGTCCGCCGCTCCGTCGGGCTCTTCGACGTCAGCCACATGGGGGAAATCGAGATCCGGGGACCCGAAGCGCTCCAACTCACCAACTACGTAACCACCAACGACGCGGGCAGCCTGACGCCCGGCCGGGCGCAGTACTCCGCGCTCCTCTACGAGCACGGCGGGTTCGTCGACGACATCCTGGTGCACAAGGTTTCCGGCCGCGAGTTCTTCCTGTGCGTGAACGCCTCCAACCAGGAGAAAGACTTCGATCACATCCGGGCCGCCAACCGGTGGGACGCCGAGGTGGAGTTCGCCGGCCCGAAATATGCGCAGCTCGCCGTCCAGGGGCCCAAAGCGCTGCTGACGCTCCAGAAGCTGACCGCCGTTCCGCTAGCGGAGATCCGCTACTACCATTTCGTGGATGGTGACGTGCTCAGGATTCCGGTGCGGATTGCGCGCACCGGATACACCGGCGAGGACGGCTTCGAGATCTACTCCGCCCCCGACGGCGCCGCCGGTTTGTGGAACGCTCTGCTCGACGCGGGCGCGGAGTTCGGCATCCGGCCGTGCGGCCTCGGGGCCCGCAACACCCTGCGCCTGGAGGCGGCCATGGCGCTTTACGGCCACGAAATCGACGCCTCCATTTACCCGTTCGAGGCCGGCCTCGGATGGATCGTCAAGATGACCAAAGGCGACTTCCTCGGACGGGCCGCGCTCGAGAAGGTCCACGGGCAACCCAAGCGCAAGCTCGTCGGGTTCAGGATGTCCGGCCGCGGAATCGCCCGGGACGGTTACGAAGTCACGCTCGACGGCGCGGCCGCGGGCTGGGTCA
>CAYRPT010000031.1:0-4033 GCA_964425895.1 uncultured Solibacteraceae bacterium
GTGGAACTCCAGGAGCTTGCGGAAGTCGATATCGCTGACGCCGTCACCGTAGGTGAGCATGAAGGTCTCTTCGCCGATGAAGCGGGCGGCGCGGCTCACCCGCCCGCCGGTCATCGTCAGCAGGCCGGTATCGAGCAGGTGTACCGTCCAGTCATCGCAAGGATTGTCGTGGAGCCGGACGTCTCCGGTGCCCAGGGCCACGGTCAGACTGCTGGAATGGAGACGGAAGTCAAGAAAGTATTCCTTGATCACTTCCGCTTTGTAGCCGAGCGCCAGAACGAACTCTTTGAAACCCTGCGCGCCGTAACCTTTCATGATGTGCCACAGGATCGGTTTGCCGCCGATCTCCACCATGGGCTTCGGCCGGTTTACTGTCTCTTCGCTTAAGCGCGTGCCCAAGCCTCCGCACAAGATCACTACCTTCATCGAGCTGCTTTCCGCCCTCCTGGCTGAAAGAGAAAAAGATCTCCCCGTCGCGGCGGCCCGCCGCACACGGGACACCCGGGAATCGCCATGGACGTCCTCACCCTCCTCAGCGGAACCTCGCCCCGGGAAATCGATTCTAGCACATGCCACCCGGCCACACCCGCTCGGCTTCGCGCCGGGAGCGAAGATGGCGGGCGCCGGGTACCGGTACTCCGCCCTCTACCGCAGCGTCAGATAGGCGTAGTACAGCATCAAGCAGATGGTGGTGGACGCCGCCATCCACAGCCCCAACGTGATCCAGCGGCGGGGGTAAACCTGGGGGGGCAGCCTCCGGTAGCGCAGGTACAGCGCCCCGACCGAGATCACGGGGAGCATCAGCGCCTGTGCGACGCCGCCAATCTTCACCATGGTGACGGGCGATTGGAACACGAGGAAGATCAACGCCCCCAGGCCCGACAGAATGCAGACGAAGATCTTGCGCCAAAACAGGCGTCTCGCGTAGTCCCCTTTTTCGAACCTCCCCATGAGCTGCATCAAGTCGGCGGCAATGCGCGATTCCGCGGCGGTGGCCGCGAAGATGGTTCCGTAGAGCGTCACGAGGGCGCCGGGGTAAAAGATGTAAACGGACCAGCCGCCCAGCGTTTCCGTGTACATATTCGAAAGGCGAGGGATCATCTCCGTGGCATTCGGCACCAGGCCGCGGCTGTGGAGAATGCCGGCGCCCAAGAGATAGAAGGCGACCGTGGCCACCGTGTAGATGAGCATCGAGGCCAGGATGTCGACGTGCATCACCTTGATCCAGCCCAGGGCGCGCGTTCTCCAGGCGGGGGTCGTTTCCCGCGGGCCGGTGAAGCGGGCGTAGCCCTTCTCGACGCACCAATACGGGTACATGAAGAGCTCGGAAGCCCCCACTCCGGTAATGCCGAAGACAGCCACCGCGCTGGCCAGGCCGCCCGCCGGCAACTGGAACGTCAGGCCCTCGGCGAGCTCGCTCCAGGCGAAGTCTTCGGGCCGGCGGGTGAGCAGCACCGCGGCCAGCAACGTGATCATTGTGAATAGGGCGACCTTAAGCGTGGCCAGTTTTTCGATGCGCTCGTAGCCGCCGCCCAGCAGCAGGGCGAAGGTAAGGGCCAGCAACCCGATGACGAAGACGTTCACCGGGACGCCGGGTACAGCCATGGCGAGGGCTTGGGCGACTCCGCCGAACATGGCGCCGATCTGAAACCGGGTCATCAGGATCATGGCGGCCCAGAACCAGACGATCCAGTCACGCCGATGCGCGGGCCGGGGAAGTGGTTGACGCCGGCCAAGCCCGTTTCGCCGGTGGCAATGCTATAGCGGCCGAGCTCCGCCTGGATCGCAGGTTTCAGGAAGCACGACAGTAGAATCACCCAGAGGGCGATATAGCCGACCTCCGCGCCGAGCGTGGTGGTGGCGATCAACTCCCCGGAACCCACAATGGATGCCGCCAGAATCATACCCGGTCCGATGCGCCGGAGAATCTGGCGCAGGCCCCGCGGGGGCTCGGTCACCTCGGCGGGATCGTAAGCGTAGAGATCCTTGAGTTGGGCCGGGCTTTCGTGTGCGGACACTTCGCCAATGTAGCGGGTTTCCCCCACGGGGGGCAAATGCACCGGCGGCCGGCCGGATGGGCCGCCGCGGCTCGGGGCCGCCCGGCCGTACGGGCATCACTCGCGGGCAAGCTGGATGGCGAGGAGATGTTGGAGGTGGGCGTCGATGCGCTCGAGCAGGGTGCGCACGTCGGGCGGGAACGCCGCGGCGCCGGGACTCTCGCGGTTGTATTCGGAGTCGCGGTCGGTGCGATAGACGATCACCTTCATCGGGTGATCGAGGTAGAGCGCTTCGTTGGCGGCGAGCGGACGGCACGGGATGGGGACCTCGGGACGGGCATCCCGCTCGCCCGTCTCGGGCTGACGGGTGATCCAGACCGGCTGGTTGTCAGCGCCGGCCGTCCATTCGCCGGGGGCCCCGACGCCGTCGCGGTACTTGCGCTGGAGCAGGAGCGCCGCGCCGAACAGGCTGTCGCCGAGGCGGATCATCCAGAGACGCCGTTGTTCCCCGCGCCAGTCGACGCGGAACGGCCCGGCAGCAGAGAAGACGCTTTCGACAACGGACTGAGCGCCAAGTTCGCGAGCCAGTTCCTCGGCCTCGGCGCGGTGGCAGAGCATGCGCGGGCTCAAGGTATCCTCGACGCCATCCGGGTTCACGATGACGGCGGGAGTCGGCGCGATCACGTACTCCGGATAGATATAGCGCCCGGGGAGGTTGGGTGTGGCGGCTTCCCGGGCGGGGAGTGTCATGGTGCGGAACTCGCGGCTCCCGGCGTCGAAATAGGTGTATTCGACGAGGGCGCCGGGCGCCTTTTCCCCGGCGAGCGCGGAGGTGTCCGCCCAGGGCTTCCGCGGCCGCGACGGGTCGAACGGAGGGGCCTGTTGGCCGAACGCACGCTCCCAGCGGGGGCGATCGAAGCGGTCGAAGAGAAAGAGCCGGTCGACCGGGTAGAACGGCTCTTCGGGGACGGTCAGGTTTTTTGGTTGGATGGTGATGGACATCGGGCACTCCTTTGCATCCAGCCTGACAGGAGGCAGGAGACGACGGCCTCAGGTCAGGGCGCGAAGCTGCTGGTGGCCCGGATGATAGCGGTCTCGATGATGTTGTGACCGGCGGCGGGGTGATCGACCAACAGGCCGGCAGGGGGCCACGGGCGAGGACCGCCGCACGTCGAAACGATGCTCCAGCGTAACTTCTTGTCCGGATGGGCGGTAGTTATCGCATACACCACAGGAGCGCCGTTTTGCGCCTAATGTCTTGCGAGATGGCGTCCGATATGGTAATGGTCCGTGATGCCCGCCGGGTTCGACGGGCCGGAGGCGAAGGGCAGATGGCAACCAACCGAAAACTGAAACCGGCATCTCCATTGGGGCATCACAAATGTGCTAAGATCCAGGGATCCTTTTCGGGTGGGGGGCTTCCCGGAAGACGGATTCAACGCCTCTTCTCAGGTGAGTTCAGGCGTCAGATCGAGGCGACCATTTTGGGAAACCTTTCGAGCGATTTGGCGTCTATACTATGTCGTACTGAAAGGAAAGTGGCACTTGGCGCGGCGGTCAACAATGGGAGGCCGGCAGGGAGCCGTCGCGTTAGGGGTAAGGGGATAGCTAACCAGCTACCGCCCAGAAAGGAGAAGCGGTCATGACGAAGGCTGAACTGAAGAAATACAGAAGGATTCTCGAAGACAAACAGGCGGAACTTGCCAAAGTACTTCGCAACCGCGATGGGATTGCGATCGAGAAAAGCGCGGACGCCCTCGACGAGGTGCAGCACGCGGCGGAGCGGGAACTCGCCATCCGGAATCTCGACCGGGAATCGAACCTTCTCCGTCTGGTGAAGCTGGCGCTGCGGCGAATCGACGATGGGTCGTACGGAACCTGTCTTCACTGCGACGAGGAGATCAACGTCAAGCGCCTGGCGGCGGTTCCGTGGACGCCGTACTGCATCGCATGCCAGGAGATGGCGGATCGCAGCGAGTCGGAAGAGATGTTCGATGAGTTGATGAACGCGGCCTGACGATCCGATTCCGGCTTTC
>CAYRPT010000031.1:4044-13398 GCA_964425895.1 uncultured Solibacteraceae bacterium
AGGCTCGCGCCCTTTCCGTCTCCAGGCGTCCCGGGCTGTCCGGTCCGTCGACGATCCCGATTACGTTCCGCATCCGGCCGGTCTCTTCTGGATTATGCCGGTGGGAGAAGAACTCTTCCGCCCGGCAGCGCGTGCAGATTCCCGCGATGTCAATCTGGGCGTCCGGGACCCCCGCCCGCCGCAACTGCCGGCGGTTCGCCTCGGCCAGATCAACATGGACGGAAGCGCTCTCCGGCAGATGAGGCAGAAGGCCGCGAAACCGGGCAGCCACGTCGGGGCCCACGCAGTAGCAGCAGACGCCGATTCCCGGACCGATGGCCACCAGCAACTCGGCCGGGTCGGCATCGAACGCGTCGCTCAGTCTCCAGACGGTCTTTTCCGCAATTCCTGCCGCCGTCCCGCGCCAGCCCGCGTGAACGGCGGCCACCGCCCGGCGCCGGCGGGCAGCGAACAGCAGCGGCAGACAGTCGGCAGTCCGCACGGCCACGCGCTGCCCGGGCGAATTCGTGACCAGGGCGTCGGCTTCCCCGGCGCAGCCGCTTACGTCCGTCACCCAAAGCGCGACGTCGGAGTGAACCTGGCGCAGCGTGGCGATCCGGGGGCCGCCGAGGCCGCCGGGACAACGTCGTGTGCCGAACCCGTGCTCCGCCCAGGCAAGTTCGGAGAAAAGAGTGCTGCGATACGCTCCGTTGGAATCCTTGATGAACACACCGGCGCCCCAGCGGCGCTCCACGATCCACGCCAGATCAGGCAGGGTGTGGAGTCTGCGCAATCATGACCCGCCTCTTGAAATCCTCGATCATGTTCTCGTTGAGGCGGACTTCGGTGGGCCGCACGAACGTCTTCATCTGGTCGATCTTGTCCTGGAGCTTCAGCAGGCCGTAGAACAAGTTCTCCGGCCGCGGCGGACATCCGGTGATGTAGACGTCCACGGGCACAATGCGGTCGACACCTTGCAGCACGCTATAGGTGTTGAAGGGACCGCCGACGCTGGAGCAAGCGCCCATGGAGATGACCCACTTCGGATCGGGCATCTGATCGTAGATGCGCTTGAGGACGGGAGCCATTTTCAGCGTCACCGTGCCGGCCACGATCATGAGGTCGGACTGCCGGGGGCTCGGCCGGAACACCTCGGCGCCAAAGCGCGCGATGTCGAACCGCGACGTGCTGGCGGTGATCATTTCGATCGCGCAGCAGGCCAGACCGAAGGTCAAGGGCCAGATGGAGCCCTCACGCGCCCAGTTGAAGACATAGTCCACCGAAGTTGTTATGACGTTCCGGTCAAAACGGCTGTGCAGAACCGACATCCCTAGCTCCCGACGCCCTGATTCTATCAAGAGTCAGGAGCCGGAAGCCAGGAGGCAGGAGCTAGGAGCAAGGAGCCAGGAGTCAGGAGTCAGGAGCCAGGAGCCAGAAGGGAGCGGGCGTAGGCGTTCAATAGCCCGCTGACCTCCTCCAACATCGTCCGGAGTTCATCGGTCTGGCCGTATCCGAGATCGCGGGCCAAAACCAGATAGTATCGGCTTTCCTCTAACGAACCCTCGGCCACGTTCATGTAGCGGGCCTTGTCCGGCTTGCCGCGCTTGGCGATCCCCTCGGCGATATTCGCGGGGATCGAAACCGCCGCCCGTCGCATCTGGGATGCCAGCCCGTAGGTTTCCTGTTTCGGGAATGTCGCGGTGAGGGCGTACACGGCGAACAAGAACTGGTGGGCTTTCTGCCACACCAGCAGGTCGTAGAAACTGCGGGCTGGCGGTCGCGGGCTACTCATGCCTTGGGCCCCGCACCAAACGGCGTGCCGCTCCCACTCCCGTAAGATATTGGTTTTGCAGGACCGTATCCGAAAAGAGCAGAAGCGCCACGCGGAGCAAGGAGCCAGGAGCAAGGAGTCAGGAGGCGGCCGCCCGTGGGATACTGGGGCTTAACCGGCAGGCGGAACCGCCTGCGCCCGAGGTCTGTGCGCTTGGGTGGATCTTTGGAGGTGGGGCGAGCGCTTCCGCTCGCAACGCCAGCAGCGAGGCCGGCGGCCGACCGCAGGGCCGCCGTCATGGCAAGCCTGGCGTCGCTCCACGAGAGACTCCCCTGCGAACGCCGAGATGTACATACTCCATGGCAGGTGGCGCCGCTCGCAATGGCAAGGGTGAAGGTTCTTCTCATATTCGGCACGCGCCCCGAGGCCATCAAGCTCTGCCCGCTCGCCCGCCACATGGCGGAGCGCCCGGACGAGTTCGAGGTCCGCGTGTGCGTGACGGCTCAGCACCGCGATCTGCTGGACCAGGTTCTCACGGCGTTCCAGGTGACGCCCGACCACGACCTGAATGTGATGCTCGCGGGACAGACGCTCTACGAGTCCACGTCGCGCATCATCGCCGGCCTTGAGCCGGTGCTTGCCCGCGAGTCCCCGGATGTCGTTCTGGTGCAGGGCGATACGACGACGACCTTCTGCGGCGCCCTGGCCGCATTTTACAGCCGTGTAGCGGTCGGCCACGTGGAGGCGGGTCTCAGGACCGGCGATCGCTATCAGCCGTTTCCCGAGGAAGCCAACCGGGTGTTGACCACGCGTCTCGCGACCCTTCACTTCGCACCCACCGAGACCTCCGCCGGCAACTTACGGGCTGAGGGGGTCCCAACAGAGTCCATACTGGTCACCGGCAACACCGGAATCGACGCCGTGCTCTACGTCGCCGCGGAGCTCGAGGGCGGGCGGCTGCGCGGCGGCGTTCCGCCACTCGATCCGGACAAGAAGCTCATCGTAGTGACCGCGCACCGCCGCGAAAGCTTCGGGGAGGGCTTCGAACGGATCTGCGCGGCGCTGGGACGGATCGCGGACCGGCCCGATGTGCAGATCTTCTACTCGGTGCATCCGAACCCCAACGTTCAGGAGCCCGTCCGCCGGCTGCTGGCCGGGCGGGGGAATGTCGTACTGGCGGAGCCACAGGAGTACGTCAGCTTCGTGGACTTGATGCGGCGGTCCTATCTCCTGATCACGGATTCCGGCGGCATTCAAGAAGAAGGCCCGTCGCTGGGAAAGCCGATTCTGGTGCTGCGGGAGAAGACCGAGCGTCCCGAAGCGGTGCTCGCCGGCACGGTCAAGCTGGTGGGAACCGACCCGGACCGGGTTGTCCGCGAGGCGGCTGAGTTGCTTGACAACGCGGAGGTATACCAGCGGATGGCGCGGGCGCACAACCCGTATGGAGACGGGCGGGCTTGTCCGCGGATTGCGGAGCGCCTGCTGGCGCACGTCCGGGGGCGCGCGGAACGCCCGTCCCCGGTACAATGAAGCTCGCATGGAACGGACCATTATTCTGCAACTGGTCTTAGGCGCGGTGTTGCTCGCCCAGGAGCGGCCGGGGTTGCTTTTCCGCGAGGACTGGAAGGAGACGCCCCCGGAAACGCCGATCACGCAGGCCCACGTGGCGAACGACTCGCTAACGCTGAACCTTTACGGACCCGGCGCCTCAGGGCTCAAAAAGAGCCACCATGACCAGCCGGCCGACGATCCGTACTACTTCTGGTCCGGTACGGCCGAGGGGAACTGGCTTGCCAGCCTCCGCCACCGGGCCGGCCACGCGGATCTCACCGGCTTGGCCCGCATTCGGTGGCGCGCCAAGCAGGCGGGCTTTCGTGAGCTTCGCGTCGCGTTGAAGCTCGCCGGCGGAACGTGGATTGTAGGCGACCCGTCCGATGGGGCGTCGTCGGACTGGCGGGTCCGCGACTTCCCGGTGGCCGACCTGCGCTGGCGGAGGCTCGATATCCGGACGGTAACCGAGGGGGAGTGGGTGGAGGCGCCCGACCTGGGCCGGGTCGAGGAGATCGGGTGGACCGACCTGATGAGGGGAGGGCAGAGCGCCGCCTGCTCCCGGCTGGACTGGATTGAGGTCTACGGGCGCCCGGTGGGACGCAAATAGGGGCCGCGGGGCGGCCTCTCTCCCGGCAGGCGGGGCGCAAGGGCGCCGCTACCGGCAAGAGGGTGACGGCTGCAGCTCAGCTTCCGGCCGCGATGACGCCGCGTTGCCACTCCAAGGTCCGGCGCAGTCCTTCTTCGAGCGAGATCCGCGGGCGGTGGCCGAGGTCGCGCACAGCGGCCGTGGTATCGGCCTGCGAATGGCGCACGTCACCCGCGCGGGGCGGCGCGTAGCGGGGCTCCAAGTTGACCCCTTCGATCCCCTGAAGCACCCGCCAGACTTCGTTGAGCGTGTACCGGCCGCCGTTTCCGGCGTTGTAGACCTTGCCCGCGACGCCGTCCGTGCGGGCGCTCTTGAGCACCAACTCCACCACGTCGTCGACGAAGGTGAAATCCCGGGACTGCTCGCCGTCGCCGAAGATGGTGGGGGGGCGCCGTTCCAGGAGGCATCTGAGGAAGATGGAAATCACGCCGGAGTAAGGGCTCGAAGGATCCTGGCGCGGCCCGTAGACGTTGAAGAAACGCAGCGCGACGGTCTCGAGGCCGAAACAAGAGGTGAAAACACCGGCGTAGTACTCGCCCATGAGCTTTTGCGCGGCGTAGGGGGAAAGTGGTGTGGGCCGCATCGACTCGGTCTTGGGGAGCGTCGGGGTATCGCCGTAGGCCGACGAAGAGGCGGCGTACACGACCCGGCGCACCCGCCCCTCGGCGCAGGCGCGAAACACCTGAAACGTGCCGTCGATGTTGACCTCGTGGGAGAGCACGGGCTCGGAGATGGAGCGGGGGACGGAAGGGATGGCGGCGAGGTGAAACACCGTGTCGGCGGCGGCGATCAGCGGGGCGACGCTGTCATAGTCTCTGATGTCGAGCCGCTGAAAGTCGATATCCGCCGCCACCTCGGCGAGGTTGCGCTCGAAGCCGGTCAGCAGGTTGTCGATCACCAGCACGCGGCCCGCGCCTTCGGCCAGCAGCCGGCGGACCAGCGCGGAGCCGATGAAACCCGCGCCGCCGGTCACCACGAAGCGCTTCATAGGCTCAACCGCCCGATCTGGCGCCGCAAAAACTCGATAGTTTCGCGGGCGATGACCTCGGCGCCGAGCTCGAAGTGGAAGACCTCGGCCGATACCCATCCGGCGAAGTTCCGCCGGGCCAGCAATTCGAGCAGAGGACCGAAATCGTAGCCGCCCGCCCCGGGATGCCGGCCGTCCATTTCGTTGACATGCACGTGGCGGATCAACTCGAAATGACGATCCATGAGAGCCGCGTGGGGTTGCTGTTCCTCGACGGCATTGTGCGTGTCGAACATCGTCCGGATCGCCGGATGATCGATCTCCCGCACGATTTCGGCCGCCTCATCGAGCGACAGCACCACGTCGCACTGGTCCGAGGGGAGCGCCTCGACCAGAATCGTCACGCGCCGGGCAGCGGCCTGTGGGGCCACGGACGCGAGACCTTCCACAAAATGCCGGGTAGCCTCGTCGCGGGAAAGGCCGCCGGTCCGGCAACGTTGCCGGGGAGAGCCGAAGACCATCACGCCGGCATCCGCGCGATCGCCCGCGAGGTCGCCGCACAGGTCGATCAGCGCGCGGACGTGATCCCAACTCCGGCGGCGGATCGCCGCGTCCGGCGTGGTTACGTGCAGCCCCGCGGGCGAGGCCATCAGCCAGTGGAGGCCGACGAAGTCGAGCCCTTCGTCCGCCATGATCTCGCGATATTCCAGTCTCTGATCCGGGGGAATCGCGGCCGGGTCGGCCGCAATGGTGAACGGCGCCACTTCAATGCCGTCGTAGCCGAAGCGGCGCATCGATTGGCACATGGCGGAGAAGGACCAGCCCTGGTAAACCTCATTGCACAGCGCGAGCCGGAAGGAGTAGGACATGCGCCTTCCAGTTTAGCGATTTGCCCCCGGCGAGGGCCGGGGCCGGGGCGCGGGCGACGCCGGCCGGCTGAATTGATTCACGGCCGATTCCGGAGTACCCTCATAGGCAGCTCAAGATTCTAGCCTGGAGAATCTGAGAATCGGTCTCTCAAACTCGCCGTTGTGAGTATGAGTGGCTGGGGGCAAGCTGTCAGCGCTCAGCATTCAGACTGAAAGCTCCCGTCCTCGAGATTTCAAGTATCATTGGCTATGCTTGGGGAGGTGAACATGCCCTTGCATATACTCCGGCGACGCATGGGATGGAGCCTGCAACAACTTACACGCCGCCAGTTGTTCCACGGCGGCGGCCTGGCGGCGTTGACCGGCTTGTCCTCCGGCGGGACCGCCGGGGCGAAACCGCTCCGATACGGCGCCGAAATCTACCAGTCGATCGGCGTGCGCCCGGTGATCAACTGCAAAGGGACCTTCACGATCATCGGCGGCTCGCTGATGCTGCCTGAGGTGAAACAGGCCATGGAGGACGCCTCGCGGCACTACGTGCACCTGGATGAGCTCATGGAAGCAGTCGGGGCGCGACTGGCTGAGCTTACGCAAGCCGAGTGGGGGCTCGTGACCGCCGGCTGCGCGGCGGCTATTACGCACTCGACCGCCGCCTGTATCGCGGGCGCCGATCCGGAGAAGCTCCAGCGGCTCCCTTACCTGGACGGCCTCAAGGACGAGGTCATTATGCCGCGTTATTCGCGGAACGTGTACGACCACGCGGCCCGCATGCTCGGCGTCCGCATCGTCGAGGTGGATTCGCCCGCGGAGCTGGAAGAGGCGCTTGGGGCGAGGACCGCCATGGTCATGATCCTGGCCGGGCCGGGCGATGACGGACCCCTCGGCGTCGGTCCGGTGTCGGACGCGGCGCACCGGCGCGGTGTGCCGGTGTTGGTGGACGCCGCCGCCGAGCACCTCATAATTCCGAATCCTCACCTGGGCCGGGGGGCGGACATGGTGGCCTACAGCGGCGGTAAGTGCATTCGCGGACCGCAGTCCGCCGGGCTGCTGCTCGGCCGCAAGGATCTCGTCAAGGCCGCTTGGCTTCACAGCGCGCCGCACCATGCCTTTGGCCGCTCGATGAAGGTCGGCAAGGAAGAGGTGATCGGGATGCTGGCGGCCGTGGAGCACTGGGTGAGGCGTGACCACGAAGGGGAGTGGAAGCAGTGGGAGTCGTGGCTGGCGACGATTTCGGACCGCGTCGCGTCGATTCCGGGGGTCACGACCGAGGTACTCCAGCCGGCCGGCCTGTCGAACCGGTCGCCGCGGCTGCGAATTCGATGGGACAGCCAGCAGCTCGGCATCACCGGCGCCGAGGTCGAGAAACGGCTCTTCGACGGTGACCCTCGCATTGTGCTTGGCGGCGCCACCGGCGACCGGCGCGGCGGCGGAGAAAGCAGCGCGACCATCATGCCCTACATGATGAATCCCGGGGACGCGAAGGTGGTTGCCGAGCGCTTCCACGCGCTGCTGCGCAATCCTCCACCGGCCCCGCCCCCGGCGCCCGCGGGTCCCCCTGTCCCGATCGCCGGGCAATGGGACCTTCATCTCGACTTCGTTTACGGCTCCGCCGATCACAGCGTTGTGTTCGAGCAGGAGGAAAGCGATCTGGTGGGGACCCATACCGGGGGCATTGTCGCCGGCCACCTCAGGGGGTACGTAGAAGGCCGCCGGGTTCATTTCCGTAGTTCGCAGAAGTACGAGGGCACGCGGCTGGTGTACGAATTCGACGGCGAGGTGGATGGCGACTCGATGCGTGGTGTCTGCGGGCTGGGCGAATATGGCCAGGCCCGCTGGGAGGCTCGCCGCCACGATTACCGGTCGCCGGGCGGGGACGTGCGTCCGGTCAAGAACGTGTAGCGCACAACAGGCTGCCGGGACAAGGCCCGGGCAAGCTCACGGCCGGCCCCCGCGGTCGCCGTAGAGAGCGGAGTTTTCGTGGTCCGGCCGGGGGATTCGCCGGCCGGCGGAGCACCGGAGGTCGTTTTTCAGTAGCCCGCTGGAGAGGCCCGGCGCCGCTATTCTTCCTCTTCCTCGATGCCGGCCTTGGCGGCCTTGGCCTGCGCCACGATTTTGTCGGCGACGTTCTGGGGCACAAAATCGTAGTGATCGAATTCCATGCTGAAGGACGCCCGCCCTTGCGTCATCGACGTGAGGTCGTTCTGGTAAGTCAGCATCTCGGCCATCGGCACGAAGGCCTTGATGACCTGCTTGCTTCCCTTGACGTCGGTGCCGGCGATACGGCCGCGGCGGCTGTTCATGTCGCCCATCAGATCGCCGGCGAACTCTACCGGCGCCTGAAGCTCAACCTTCATGATCGGCTCCAGCAGCGCCGGTTTGGCCTGCTCCATGGCCAGCCGGAACGCCTTGCGGCCCGCCAGCTTGAAGGAGAGCTCATTGGAATCGACGTCATGGTATTGGCCGTCGTACAACTCGACCTTAAAGTCGACCACCGGGTAGCCCGCCAGGTATCCCCGTTCGGCCGCTTCGAGGATGCCCTTTTCGACCGCGGGAATGTATTGGCGCGGAATCGCGCCGCCGAAAATCGCGTTGACAAACTCGAACTTCTGCCCGCGATCCAGCGGCATCATCCGGATCTTGCAATCGCCGAACTGCCCGTGGCCGCCGGTCTGCTTCTTGTGCCGCCCGTGGACGTCCGCGCTGCCGCGGATCGTCTCCAGGTACGGAATCTTCGGCGCGCGCAACTCGACGTTGACGTTATAGCGTTTGTTCAACTTGCTGACCACCACTTCGACCTGTTGCTGCCCGCTGCCGGCGAGCAGGAACTCCTTGGTCTGGGGGTCGCGATAGAACTTCAGCGACGGATCCTCCTCGAGTATCTTCTGGATCGCCTGCCCCATCTTGTCTTCGTCGCCCCGGGACGCCGCGGTGACCGCGAAGGCGATGGAAGGCTCGGGCAGGCTGACGGCCGGGAACCGGATGTCCGCGCCCTTTTCACAGAGCGTGTCGCCGGTGAGGGTGTCCTTCAGCTTGGCCACCGCGCCGATGTCGCCGGCGTAGATCTCATTCACCGGCTGGATTTCCTTGCCGCGCAGGCAGCCGATGTGGGAGAGGCGTTCCGCGGACGCCGAGCGCGTGTTGCTGAGATTCGCGTCGTTCCTGACCGCGCCGGACAAAACCTTGAAGTAAGACACCCGGCCCGCAAAGACGTCGGCCACCGTCTTGAACACGAAGACGGCGGGCGGGCCGTCGGGGCTGATGGGCAATTCCTTGTCCTCGCCGCCCACGTGGGCCGCTACCGGCGGGCGCTCCAACGGCGCCGGCAGACTGTCCACGATGAAATCCAGAACCCGATCCGCGCCGATGTTGCGCAGGCCCGAGGCGCACATCACCGGGAACAGACGGTCTTCTCTCACCGCTTCCCGTAGCCCGTCGATGATGTGATCGGCGGGGAGGGTCCCCTTCTCGAAGAACTCTTCGAGCAGCTCGTCCTTGCCCTCGGCCACCATTTCGACGAGCTGCTCGTGAGCCGTCTGCGCGGCTTCGGCCAGCTCGGCGGCCACCACCGCGC
>CAYRPT010000032.1:0-13392 GCA_964425895.1 uncultured Solibacteraceae bacterium
GGCGGGACGTCGCAAGAGATCCGCTTTGTCGTCCGCGGCAAGCTGATGTTCGTCAACGCCTCGGAGGTTGCCGTGATCGAGTTGGGCGAGGTCACGGGCCCCATCGCGTCAGAGGCGGCGAAGGCTCCCGGCAGCTCGTGCCCTCCTTGCCCGGACAACTGCTCCAAGCCGGTGGAGTCCGTGCCGGGCGCCGGCGACGAGCCGGAGAGCAAGGCGAGTGTGCGGCGGCCGGAGCCGGATGCGGAGATCGAAGCACCGCAGCCCACCGGGCCGCCGCCGGCGTCATTCGGTGAGCCCGTTCAGCTTCCCTCGGGCACGGTGCTGGTAGTCCGGCTGCTCGACGAAGTCGATGCGAAGAGTGATCGCACGGGCTCGAGATACCGGGGCGTCCTGGCCAGACCGGTGGAAGTTCGGGCCCCCGGAAAGGCCGATCCCGTGGTTGCCGCGCCCGGCGGCGCGGAAGTGATCCTGCGCCTGATCGGCGAAGATCCCAAGGATGATGTCCGCGGCTCCACGAAGCTGGGTATCGAGGCGGTCACGCTGTCCTATAACGGGCGCCGGATCGACATCCGAACCCATCGGGGTGAGCGCAAGGGCCGCACCACGAAGGACCGCGTCGGCGAGGGCCTCGGCCGCGTGGGAGCGGCGGTGGGCCGGGTGCTCGGAGGCGCGGCGGGCCGGGAGGTCGGCTCGACGACCGAGGAGACCATAGAAGAAGCTTGGGACAAGGCATCGCGCCTCGAGGCCGGAACGGAACTGGAATTCACTCTGGCGCAGAGTGTTGAGGTATCATGGCCGGAGCGCCCAGACGGCTCGCCTCCGGAGCAAGCCAGCAAGTACCTCGCCCGCCATGAGTGATCCGCCCGTCGCCATTGTCACCGGGGCAAGCCGCGGGATCGGCCGCGGCATCGCCCAGGAGCTGTCCCGCACTCATCGCGTCATCGGCACCTACCGCGGACGCCGCGATGCCGCCGAAAGCCTCCAGACCGAGACGGGCTGCGAGATCTTTCAGTGCGACATCGCCTCGACGGACGGGCGGAGCGCGCTCCTGGAGTTTGCGCGCCGGCGCTTCGGCCGCCTGGATCTCCTCGTGAACAACGCCGGCATCGCTCCGCGCGAGCGCCGCGATGTGCTGGAGGCCACCGAGGAAAGCTTCGACGAGGTGCTGTCGACAAACCTGAAGGGACCGCATTTTTTGACCCAGCTCGCCGCTAACTGGATGAAGGAGCAGGGCGGAGGACGCATCGTTTTCGTCACGTCCATTTCCGCCTACACGGCCTCAACCAACCGGGCTGAGTACTGCATTTCGAAGGCTGGACTCAGCATGAGCGCCATGGTCTTCGCGAGCCGGCTGGCGCCCGAAGGCATCCTGGTGTTCGAAATCCGCCCGGGCATTATCGCCACCGACATGATCGCCAATGTCAAACGGGCCTACGACGAACGGATTGCGGGCGGCTTGCTGCCGCAACGCCGCATGGGAGAGCCGTCCGACGTCGCCCGCGCGATTCGCGCCATCGCCGACGGCCTGCTCGACTATTGCGCCGGCCAGGTGCTCGACGTGGACGGGGGCTTTCATCTGCGGACCCTGTAGAGGCCTCCGTCGCCTGGACCGGCGGGAGCGTGCTCACGGAACGAAAGAGCCGGGTCAGTTCTGGCTGTTGGCGCCGAACTTCGCCGCCGCCCAGTAACCCTCGCGGGCGCGGACCTGGAGGTTGGGGCGGTTCACATCCACGCGGATTTCGTGATAGCCGCCTTCCTCCATGTTGTTGGGCTGGTAGGTCAGGATGTATTGGCTGTGCAGTTCCTCGCCCAGGTCGGTCAGGGCGAGTTCAAGGCTCTTCAGATCCGTGAAGCCGTATTCGCGGCCGCCGGTGTACCGCGTGAATACCTCGGCCTGGTTCGGAATGAACAGGGCCTTGGTCTGGATCATGATCTCCTTGATCAGGGGCACGAAGGTCATCGATTGCTGCCCGCGCAGTTGCTCGCTCATGTGCGGGATCTGCGGCGCGACCCCAGGCAGCGGCGTGGCCGCCACCGGATAAGGCGAGCTCTGGCGGACCGTGGGAGTCTTGGTGATCATGGCCAGAGCGCGATCGATGTTGACGGTGTAGATGGTCACGTTGTGGATCTCGGCCTCGATCAGGGCATCCCGCATTCTGCCCTCCGAGCCGTTATCCCGTGTCTCCGCGATGAGCAGCAGCACCCGGCGATGATCCGGCGGGCGTTTCCGCAGCTCGCGCACGGCCTGGAAGACGGTGTCGATCATGGCGCTCGTGCTCGATCCCGCGCCGACGTTCTCCAGCGCCGCCGTGAACTTCGCGCCGTCGTTGGTCCAGTCCTGAATCGGTTTGATCCGATGGTCGAAGGCGAGCAGCATCGCCTCCCCGTATTCGCCGATGACGAGCGTCTCCAGCATGTTGCCGATCCGCCGGATTTTGGGAAGCATCCCTTCGACACCGGAATTCCGCTGGATGGCGACCACCATCGAGATGGGGCTGGTGGTTTCGTCCATGCGGATGTCCTGGAGCTTCTCGTTGTCGTAGAGCCGGAAATCCCTCGCCTGGAGACCGCTCACGTAAGAGCCGGCCGGCGACATCACCGTGACCGGAACCACCACCTCACTGGTCGTAATGATGAACGTGCGTTCCGGGAGGTCTTGCTGCCCCGTCAAATGGGGCATGAGAAAGCCCAGACCAGCGATGGCGGCGAGTGCAGTTCTCTGGATCATGACGCTGTAACCGTTAGACGCATCCGAAGCTCCAGGCGATTCGCCGCAAGGAAGCCCCCTTCCAAGATAGCATCCGGCCCGCGCGTGCCACCCTACGCGAGCTGGCGACGGATCAGCGCCCTCTGAACGGAGCCGCGCGCCCTGCCGATAGAACGAGTGATGCGTGGCTGGCGGCTGATGGTGGTGGTGTGTCTGGCGGCGCTCGCGCCGTCGGCGTGGCTGGCCTGGGAGTGGCGCACCATGCCGCACCTGGGCATCTATCACGACGACAGCCTTTATTGCGTAGCGGCCAAAGGGTTGGCCGAGGGAGACGGATACCGGCTGGAGAGCTTCCCGGGACGGCCGGCGCAGACGAAGTATCCACCGCTGCTGCCGCTGTTGCTGAGCGCCGCGTGGCGGATTCAGCCGGCTTTTCCCGACAGCCTGCCGGCCGTCATGGCGGTGAGCTGGCTGGTGCTGCCATTGTTCCTCGCCGCTTCCGGGCTGTACTTCCGGCAACTCGGCTTTGGACCGGCGCTCACCGCGGCGCTGACGGCGTGGCTGGCGTTGAACCCGGTGATCGCCGCCCATAGCTTGATGGCAATGGCGGAACTGCCATTCGCGGCGCTGCTGGTTTTGGCGCTGGTTCTGGCGGAGCGTTCCAGCAGGCCGCACTCAGGACCCTGGACAGCCTGCCTCGCCGGCCTGGCGGGTGCGGCGGCGTTCCTTGCCAAGACCGCCGCGCTTCCGCTGCTCGCCACCGCGCCGCTCTGCCTGGCGCTGAGCCGCCGGTTCGGGCGGGCTGTCCTGTTTGCCGCGGCGATGGGACCCGCGGTGGTGGGCTGGCAGATCTGGACCGCGTCGCACGCTCCCGTGGCCCGGGATGCGGTGTCCCTGTACTACCTCGACTACTCCGGCTTCTACCGGGCGAACATCGGCTGGAGGGACTTGCCGGCAGTCGTCTGGGAAAACCTCAACGCGATTCTCACCGCCGGCGGCAAGCTGTTGTGCTTCTTTGATGAGTCTTCCTTCGGCGCGGCCACGCTCGGCCGGGTCCTGACGATCGGTGCAGTGGCCGGTGTCATTCGAGTGGCGCGCCGTACCGGTCGGTGGCAGTTCCCGGCGTTCGCTGCGGCCTTTCTGGGCGTCCTGGCGACATGGCATTACGTGCCGGAGCCGCGCTTCCTGGTTCCGGTTGCGCCACTCATGGCCGCCGGCCTGGCGGCCGAACTGGAGGCGCTGGCGCGGAAGCTGGGAGAAGCGTGGAAACGGGGGAAGAGGGCGGACCGGGCGGCCGCGGTGGCTGTCGGCGTGGCGCTGGCGCTATTGGGCTCCCACGCAGCCCGCCAGGCGCTCTATGGACTCCGGGTGTTTCTTCCGTCCGCCTTTGCGGCGCGGGCCGATGCCGTCCGCGGGAACGCGGGGGCCTATGAGTGGATCCGTACCGAGACACCGCCCGAGGCCAAATTCTTCGCCTACGACGATCCGGGGCTCTATCTGCACACGGGACGCAAAGCGATGAGCCTGCGCGTGCCGCCGATTCTGGTGCGGCGCTCCGACGACGAGGCGGTCGCGGACTTCGTCGCGTCCCTGCCGGAGTTCGCGGCGCAGTTCAATCTGGACTACGCCCTTTTCACGCCGGAGGATTTCCGGCTTGACGCGCCGGCAGGCGGCCGCCAGGGAGAGGAACGTCTGGTGGCCGGGGGGAAGCTGATGCCCGTATACCGCGACGGCCGGGTCGGGGTGTTTGCGTTCCGGCGGGATGGGTCAGCCGGGAGGGCCGCCGCACCGCCGGGCGCGATGCCTCCGCCGTCCGGCGCCGCCACCCCCTCGGCCACGTTGCCGCCGAGGGGGTAGCGCGGTCCCTCCTTTCCGCCGCCTACGGAATCGGGTAGCCTGCCCGGCGCGCAATTCCGAGCACTTCCGAAACCGACAGTCCGGCGCCGCCGGTGTCGACGACGGCGTAATCAAAACACCTGATCCCGCCGCTCGCGCTCGTCAGAGCCGTCACCATCGCCACGTTGCCCGCCGGCGGCAACGGGATGGGGAAGGATATCGGATAAGTGACCGGAATCGGCGACAGGTCCACGCGAAGAATCCCGGCGACACCCCCGTGGGTCACCAGCCCGACGCTCCAGCGAAGAGGTTCGAGCGTGGCGAGGTTGAAGGCCGGTCTGAGGTTCGCCCCATCATAGGTCAGCGACAGCTCAAGCAGGCACGAGCCGCCGCGAATTTCAATTGGACCGGAGTCCGCCGGCCGGGCATTGTTGGTTTCGATGGGCTCTTCAATGGCCCCCTGATAGTCGGCAATCGCTCCGATGTAGTACATGCCCGGCGGGAGCGAACCGGGAACCACCGGCCCTGCCAGACAAGACCGCGAAGCACCGGCCGCGATCCCGGGGATCTCGCAATACCCCGCGAAGGCGTCACCCGGATCGATGACCGGATTCACCGAGAAATAGAAGCCGACACGGAAAGCGCCGGCGTTCTGATCGCCGTCGTTCGTCACCGTGGCGGACAAGACGACGGCCGCCGTCGAGAGGCCGAGAACGGGTCCTGTCATCGAGGTCGTCCGAAGGTCAGCCACCGGGCCGGGCGTCGCGAATTCATAGGCCCCCAGGTCCACAATCGCGCCCCGAATGCGTGGACCGCCGTCCTTGTCCAGCGGGGGCAATCCCGGGGCGGCGTTGTCGCCCGTGCCGATGGCCGCGGACGCAGGCTGCAAGTGGTAGTCGTCCGCCGGTGGATTCACGAAGAGCGGATTGACGTTGTTCAAGTTGCTTCCGTGGATCGGGAAGGGAAACTCGATCCAGAGTCCGGCGGCGGATTGGTCAAAATCGTTGTGAAAGAGATTGATCAACGTTGGAATAAGGTTGTTGTCGCCATCGTTTTCGAGCGCTAGGTCCGCTCCGGGCACGGCCGAGGCGTTGTTCCAGATGATGTTGTTGTAGACATCATCGACTTCGGAGTCGGCCGAACTGAGATAGACTCCTCCCCCCCGGGACACCAGCGCCGCATTGCCGGTGATGGTATTGTTCGTCATCGTAAGGCCCATACCCTGCGTTTTGAGCCAAAGCGCGCCTCCCTCATAGGTCGTTGATTGATTGCGCACGACCACGTTGTTCCGGAGGGTCAGATGATCCATGCTGTCGAAGTAGAAGGCGCCTCCGCTGGCGGCTGTGTTTCCGAGGAACTCGGAACTGTCGATGGTCCACGGACCGAACGTTGTCCCGATCTTGACCATATGAATCGCGCCGCCTTGTCCCGCCGCAGTGTTGTTGAGGAATCGGCTCCGTTCAATCGTGAACTGTCCGTTGGCCGCTACTCCGCCCCCGTTGGAGCCCGCGGTAACGTTGTTCTCGAAGGTGCAATCGGCAATGATGCCCGCCGAGTCGTTACCGAGGGATGCTTGCAGACCGCCCCCTGGGCCGCCAGGGGACGTGTTCCCCGAAAACGTGTTCGAGCGAAGCTCAGGACCGGCCCCGTTTGTATACAGATACAGGCCGCCGCCGCCGTTTCCGGAGAAGGTGTTGCCTTCCAGGATCGTCGCCCGGCCGTAATAGTTATGAAGCCAGGCGCCGCTGCCTTGCCCGGCGGTATTCGCGACGAACTCGTTCTCAACCAGGTGCCAGCTTCCACCGCCATACGTGGACAGGCTCAAGCCGCCGCCGTTGTACCGCGCGGTGTTGCCCTCGAAGCGGCTGTACTGAATCGTCACCGTCTCGTTTCCATCAAAGCTGCTAAGTGTGGCGCCGCCGCCGTACTGGCCGGTGTTGTTCAGAAACCAGCACTTCTCGATCACAAAAGCCAAGTAACGGGGAGCATAGAGTCCGCCTCCCTGCTCATTGCCCGGCACATTGCCGTTTGCGAGCGTAATCCCCTCCAGCTCGAACGCCACGTTGTGCTCGGTGGTTGACAGCAGCAACACCCGGCCGGAGCCCATCGCGTCGAGTACCGTGTTGGCCGGGTCGATGACACGTCCGCCGCAGCCGGAATCATACCCTCCGCGGATCGCCAGGTTGCGTCCTTCGAAGGATGCGTACGTGAAGTTCCCCTGATAGGCGCCGCGGACAAGCAGTACGAAGTCGTCCTCCAGGTTGAACGCGGCCGTGGTGAGTGCGGACTGCAACTCCGCCGCGTTGCTGACGCAGAAGTCGGCAGCCACCAGTGGAACGGACAACGCGGAAGCGAGGGCCAACGCGGCGATCCTCGTGATGACTTGCATGTTCTTCCTCCCAAACAACCGCCGCAGTGCCCCCGCTCAAAGCGGCGTAAGTCGGATTGCCGATGAATACCAGGTCAACCGCGGCGGTGAGGCCAGGGGTGACTGAAACGGCGGCGGCGCCGGGCGCGGCTCCGCCGGTGTCTGGCGGTGGGTTAGCGGTTTCGCTTCGAGGGGGTCGCCGTGCAGGATCCGCGAAACCGTTCCCGGGCGTTCGGTTGCGGCCGTAGCGTCCGTATAAACGGCATTCAGATTCAAAACTCGTGTTAGCGCTCGTGGACATGCCGGCGGAGAAGCCGGAGCCGCGGACGGCGTCGCCGTCGTGCGGTGCAAAACACCCGCGGCGGAGGCGGAGCGCCGCATTCACCACCCCCTCACCGCGAAATGAAACCAGCGCAACCGCCGCCGCCGCCGGGTGTCCTGACGTGACCATTGGCGGCGCTAGTATACCGCCGCAGCCTTCCACCGGCGCTTCAGAACTTCAGCTAACGCTGCCGGATTTGTACTAGCCGGTCCGGTACCGGTGCGTCTTCGCCGAGGCCGGGAGCTACCGCGATTCGACGACGCGAAAGCCGATGAAGGCCGGGGCGGCGGGCGAAGCGGCTTTGGAATCGGCCGGACGGTCCGCCGAACCGCCGAGAGCGATGCCCGCGCCGTCTTCTGTCGTCACCCACTCGGCGACGTTGCCGCCGAGGTCGTAGATCGGATCCTCGCCGTCGCCGGGATAGTTGCCGACGGGCCGGAGAAGCCCATCCGGCTCCACCTGCTTTGCCAGTTCGGCCAGTCTCGCCGCGTCGTCGGCGTTGATGGCGTAGCCGGCCCAGGCGTCGAGTGTGTTCTCCTTCGCGGACGCCTTGAGGAACGGGCCCATTTCCTTCTCCGTACCGAGACGGAACTTCCGTCCCGTGCGCTGGGAGAGCCATTCGCAGTAGGCCTTGGCGTCGTCGAAGGAGATGTTGTTGGCGGGCAGAAGAGCCGCCCCAGCCGGATAGGAGTAGGCCGGGCGGAACGCGGCGAACTGGGCGCGCGTTACCTCGAAGCGCCCGATGCGCAACGCACCCCGCTCGACGGTCTCCGGTATGTCTCCAGCGGCGCGGATTCTCAAAGCCGCGGCCAGCGGAGAGGCCGGCGGGAGCGCCTCGTTTGCGGGCGCCTCCGTTCCGAACAGGTGCCGGTCGAACCAGCGCAGCTCTTCGGTGAGCTTCCGGTGGCGGTGGCCGTACTTCCGCGGGCCATGGCCCTCGCCTGGGAAGAGGATGAATCTCGTGGCGGTCTGGCCGAGGTGCTGGAGCGCCCGGTAGTGCTGCCAACCCTGCTCGGTAGGCACCTGCCGGTCTTCAGTGCCGAAAAAGATGATCGTCGGAGTCGTCACTTTGTCCATCCGGAAGAGCGGCGACTTGCGGAGATAGAGCTGGGGGTCGGCCAACGGTGACGCGCCAAGATAGTAGTCGTCGAAGGAGTGACCAAACTGGCAGTTGCCCCAGTCAGAAATCCAGTTGACGTCCCCGGCGCCCGCCGACGCGGCCTTGTAGCGCGTGGTCCGCGTGGTGAGTTCGATTGTGATGATGGCGCCATTGGACCAGCCCATGACGCCGAGCTTGTCGGGGTCGGCCAGTCCGCGGGCGATCATCGCGTCCACGCCGCGTTCGCAATCGACCCATTCGAGCTCGTTGTATTGCCCGCCGCCGATCGACTCGGCCCAGGCCAGGCCGTAGTCCGAGCTGCCGTGATAGTTGGGCTTGAGGATGAACGCGCCGCGCTGGGCGAACAACTGATGGGGCGTCGAGACGCTTTCCTCGAAGGCGTCGTAGTCGGCGCCGTGCGGGCCGCCGTGAATCATCAGCACGAGCGCATACTTCTTCCCGGCCTCATAGTCGTGAGGGTAGTAGAGGATGCCCTCGACCTCGTCGCCGCTGGCGCCTTTCCACGCGACGACCTCGGTGCGCGCGAGCGTCTTGCCGTCCAGGTGGGAGTTGAGGCGGGTCACCGGCTGCACGTCGACCAGCGCGGCGTTGGCGAGGAGGGCTGAGTAGTGCCGGCCGGGTGCGGCCGCCGTGGAGTAGTGATAAACCACGCGGTCGCTGTTGAGGCTCGTCGCGAGGCCGAAGAGATTCGCTGCGTGGGTCCCCTCAATCCAGCGGCGCGTCCAGGAGTTCCCCTGCCTGGCGTACAACGCGGCGCGGTGGCGAACGCCGCCGGCCAGCAGGACGAAGACGCCGGCGGGAGTGACCTCGAAATCGCTCGCCAGCCCACGGTCCCAATCGAGATCGACCTCCGTTTGGTGTCCCGCGCCGAGGTCCCAGTAGTAGAGCCGCGAGATCGACGCCATCAGGTAGATCGGATGAGTGCTGTGGGGCGCGCTGAAGTAGAAACCCGAGCTGTCCGGGGTGAAACGCACGTTGCGGGGCAGGATGCGGCCGTCGGAAAAGAGCTGGGTCTCGGTGTTGTTCTTCAGGTCTCGCAGGAAGGTGGCCGGCCGGATCTTGCTGTTGTACTCAAACTGGAGCGACCGCTCGTGGGTCGTGACGGCCCACCGCCCGTCCGGGGAGACAAAAGTGTGCGTAATCCAGTCCGTGTTCGTCGTGAGGCGCCGGGCCTCTTTCTGCTTCAGGTCGAAACGGAACAGGCGCACCGGCGGCTCGTGGGCCTCGTCCTCCACCACCTTCGAGGTGTCCTTGCGCTCCTTGTGGGAGATCTCGTAGAGCGAAGGATCTTCCGAGGCAGTGAGCAGCAGCGCGCCGCTGTCGAGCCAGTGAACCTCCTTCACGCCTTTCTTGAAATCGGTGAGTATCTCCGGCTCGCCGCCGCGCAGGTCGAGCAGCCACACCTGGGCTGTCTTCTCGTCCTCTTTCTTCTCGTCCTTCTCGTCCGCCGCGGACCCGGCCGCCGGACGCGTCGAGAGGAACGCGATCTTCCGCCCGTCCGGCGAGAACCGGGGCGACTGCGCCGACTCGTCTCCCCGGGTGAGCTGCACCTGATAGCCGTCGGCGAAGTAGTGGAGATAGAGCTGGGAGACGGACTCTCCTTTCTTCTTATCCATCCGCGATTGCGCCCACACGGCCATCGTGCCGTCTCGGGAGATCTCGAGCGACGAGGCGGATTCGAGCAAAAGGATGTCGTCGACGGTCCAGGTGGCGGCGGACAGGGAGAAGGCGGCCAGCACGAGAACAATAAGCGATACTTGCATGGGAAAATCCTATTCTACTGGGGCTCGCATTTCCGCGGACTTGCACCGCCGGACCGAACCACCTACAACTCCCAGTTCAAAATCACCTTGCCGGCCTGCCCCGAGGCCATTGCTTCAAAGCCCGCCGCGAAATCTGTATAGGGCAGCCGGTGGGTGATGACGCCGCGAATGTCCAGTCCTCCCTGAAGCATGACGGTCATCTTGTACCAGGTCTCGTACATCTCGCGGCCGTAGATGCCCTTGATGGTGAGCATGTTGAAGATGACCGTATTCCAGTCGATGGACATTTCTCCGTTGGGGATTCCCAGCATGGCGATCCGTCCGCCGTGGCACATGTTCGCGAGCATGTCGCGGAACGCCGACGCGTTACCCGACATCTCCAGACCCACGTCGAAGCCCTCCTTCATGCCCAACTCGCGCTGAACGTCAGCAAGCTTTTCGGTCCGGGCGTCTACAGCGCGCGTCAGGTTCACCGTTTGCCGCGCCAGTTCCAGCCGGTAAGGATTGACATCCGTGATCACCACGTAGCGGGCGCCGGAATACCGGACGATGGCCGCGGCCATAATGCCGATGGGGCCCGCCCCGGTGATAAGCACATCCTCACCCAACACCGGGAAGGACAGCGCGGTGTGCACGGCGTTGCCGAAAGGATCGAAGATACTCGCTATGTCCAGATCGATCGATGGGTCGTGATGCCATATATTGGTCATCGGCAGGACGATGTACTCCGCGAACGCGCCCGGGCGGTTTACGCCAATCCCCTTGGTCTTTGCGCACAGGTGCCGGCGGCCGGCCAGACAGTTGCGGCAGCGCCCGCAAACAAGATGACCCTCCCCGCTGACAACATCGCCGAGCTTGAAGTCATCAACGTTCGAGCCGATTTCGACGATCTCGCCGACGAACTCGTGACCGACGACCATCGGCACGGGAATCGTCTTGGCGGCCCACTCGTCCCAGTTCCAGATGTGGAGATCGGTGCCGCAGATGGAGGCCCGTTGCACCCGGATCTTCACGTCGTTAATGCCGATTTCCGGCTCAGGAACCGTTTCGAGCCAGAGGCCCGGTTCCGACTTGGCTTTGACGAGTGCTTTCACAGAACCATCATAGAAAGATACGGAGCCGACCGCCTTCGCTTAGCCAATGACGGCCACTTCGTGGCCGAGGATGCGCTCGATTTGGAAGTGGGCTGCCGGGCCGCGTCGCGCCATCGCGGGTTCGGTTCCGGCCACCAGCAGGCGGGCGCTGTTCGCCCTAAGCCCCTCGGGCAGACGCACTCTCACGGCGAACGGCCCCGCCGGAATCAGTTCGTGCACCGGTGAGCGCCAGGCGCCGGTGCTCGTCAGATTCACCAGGTGGAGCACGAGGCGATCTTGCTGGCGGTAGAGATGGCAGTCAATCCAACCGGCGCCTTCGACTTCGAGCAGCGAATTACCCCGGACGGCCCAGCGCACCAGATTGGCTAGCAGGTCGCCGTGATCCGGCAGGTTGTCGTGGGCGAAGCGGCGGTCCACATCGGCGGCGAGCCAGGCGCCTCGTGCGCGGCCCTCCTCTCGCAGCACCAGCGCCGCAATGCTCGTGCGCGGGGTCCGCATCCAGGAGAACTCCGGCGGGTAGGCGGGAAACGAAGGCACGAAGGTGATCGGGGCCTGGGTCCCTTGCGCCGCCTGAACCTCCAGCAGCAGCCCCCCAAAGGGCAGGATGTCGGTCGCCTCGAAGCCACGCAGCACTTCGTGGCGCGGCGGCGAGACCGGGGGCTCCTCTCCGGACTTCGGTCCATAGATCTCGCGCCCGGCGTCTGGATGGAGGCGCAGGTAGGTGTGGTCGGCGCCGTCCCAGCTCTCCACCGCGCCGAGCGAGCCGTGCCGTTTGCCGGTCGGCGCGACGCCGAACAGATGCCCGACGGCGCATCGCTCCCGGGGCTCGCCCCACTCGTTGCGGCAGCCCGTCTCACCGCTCGCGATCAGGCTCTTGCCGGCGCGCGCGGCCCGTTCGACGGCGGCGGCCTGCGCGTCGGTCATCGCGGCCAGGTTCGGCAGGATCAGAGCCTCGAGTCCGGGTGCGTCGCGGTCGAGGTGATCGATGTGGACAGGGAGGTAGGGGATGCGCGCCCGCACCAGCGCCTGGATCCAACCATAATAGGGCTGGCCGACAAGCTCCTCAGCGTTGTCGCGGCCGAAGAAGTCGGCGTTTTGCTGCGAGTAGACGATGCCGACGTTCGCCATCGGGCGGCGGTTCATCAGGAACTCTTCGCACCGGGCGTGCCAGTGGTAGACCGGCTCGGCCGTCGCGAACTGCCGGCGGTCGGCCTGATAGGCGCCGACGTGGTGCCACCAGGGCTGGATGCCTCCCGCAAACCCCGCGTACATCCACATGCGGCTCTCCGGCAGGGAGGCGGCCGACTTGCGGAACACCGGGCCGCGTTGGTAAGTCGCCATGCTCTCGGGAATGATCTTGTCCCAGCCCAGCACGCCGTGCAGCCGCTTGCCGATCTCGGCGTTGCCCAGGAAGCCGATGGACTCGCGCCGGCCCTGGTCATCGAGCATCACCATTTCGCTGCGCTCGCAGATGGCCTTGATGTCGCGGAACCGTTCGCCCTGGTTGGCGAAATCGCCGCCGATCATACCCACCCAAAGGCATTGCTCGCCGCCCGCTTCCCTGGCGACGCGGTTGTTCAGGTCCCACAGTTCGAGACGGCGCGCATAGCTCCACCGGACCCACTCACGGAAATCCGGATCGTCCCAGTCTTTGCGGGCGGGCAACTCGCGCCCCGTAGCTCTCCGGAAGCGCTCACGCGAATGACGGCAATAGCAGATCTGGCTCCGCCCGAGGCCGCTCCAGGAGTTGTCAGTGAAACCTTCGGGGCGCTCCCAGGCGATAATCTCGCGGAGCACACCGGGCAGGTACTCATCGTAGTACGGGCCGTCGATGCAGGCGATGAACCGGTCGTCGGCACGGTAGGGCGTGCCGTCAACCCGGATCGCGAACCAGTCGGGATGCGATTCGTAAAACGGCTCGGCGGCGCGGTTGGAGTCCATGCGGGCGAAGACGACGAGGCCGTCGGCGTGTGCGGCGCGCGCGAGTTCGCCGTACAGGTCGCGGTCTTTCAAGAAGCGCGCCCGATACTGCAAGGGCAAGCGGCTGGGGTAGTAAGCCACGATGCCCCCGGCGTTGATCACCACGCCCTGGGTTCCGGTGCGCTTCCAGTGCTGCCGCCACCAGTCGAGATCGTAGTGCTCAGGGTCAAGTTCACTGATGTTGGTCTGACCCCAGCGCACC
>CAYRPT010000033.1:0-13356 GCA_964425895.1 uncultured Solibacteraceae bacterium
TGATTCTCCAAGGTTTAGCTGCCGTGCTACCCCCGAACTGCGAAAGTCGGGCTAAAGCTTCCAACACCGGTGATCATCCAGATTCATGTTCCCGACAACGTTGTTCACGAGCGCTGCCGGCTGCGCGGGGGACCCGACGACAAACCAGACATCGTCGAGAGGCTCCTGGGGCGATACCACAAAGAGATGGACTTCCTGCGCTCCTACTACCCGGAAGCGGATATATGGACCATCGACGGGACCCGTGAACCGGCCGGCGTGTCGGCGACACTCCGGCTCCTGATCGAAGACCGGATGCAGTGAGCCTGACGCACCGGCGGCCGGCGCCGGGGCGAAGGCGGAACGTCACCACCAAGGAGGCAAGCAAGCGAAATGATCCGACGCAATTTCCTGACGTACGCGGGCGCGGCCGCGGCCTCGGGCATCGCCGCCCGGGGGCCCGCCGCCGGAGCCCCACCGGCCGAGTGGCGTAACAAGCAGTCCGGCATGGCATATCGCCGCCTGGGGCGGACCGGCTTCATGATCTCCGAAATCGTTATGGGCGGCAACGAGATCTCGCCGGCCCGCTACGAACACGTCCTGGAAGCCGTGGACCGCGGGCTGAACTACCTCGACACGGCCCCGGCCTACGGCCGCGGAGCGAGCGAGGAGGGCTTCGCGAAGGTCATTAAGGCTCGCTCGCGGGAGCGGGTGTTTCTGAACACCAAGGTCTCCGCGTGGGACGGCAACCGCACCGCCCTCTATCGCAAGATCTTCGACAGTCTCCCCGCGCCGGAGCAGCAGAAGCTGCGCACCCTGGTGGAAGACGAGATCCGCCGGCGCGGCCTCATCGAGTACGACCACATCGGGATGTACAACGCCAGCCAGCCAGACCAGGTTCGCGGCGCGGTGCTGGCGGACCTTATGGAGGACCGCTACGGCCGGCGGATCGACCGCCGCACGAACTACTACCAGATCATCCTCGACTCGGTCGAGGAAAGCCTGCGGCGTCTGGACACCGACTATCTGGACGTTGTCACCTGTCCTCACGGAGCCAGCACTCGCGGCGAGCTATTGAATTACCCGGAGATTTTCGAGGCTTTCGAGAAGCTCAAGAAGGAGGGTAAGGCGCGGCATTTGAGCGTTTCCGCCCACAACAACCCAGGCGGGGTGCTCGAGGCCGCCTTGGAAGCCGGACCCTATTCCATGGCGATGGTGGCGTACAACATCGTGAATCACCAGTGGGTGGCCAAAGCGCTGGAGTTGGCGGGAAAGGGGGGCCTTGGGGTGATCGCAATGAAATCCGCCCGCCCGGTTCACGACACTCGCCCGGGACGCACGGTGGACCCGGTTCGCACCGCCCGGATCGAGGCCGCGGTGGCCGGACCCTGGAAGATCCCGCAGAAAGCCTACCTGTGGAACCTGCGCAATCCGAATCTGAGCGCCGTGATTGCCAACATGCAGGACTCCGCCCAAGTGCGGGAGGATCTCGCCCTGGCTGGCCGGTCCGGGGCCCTTAACGCCTGAAACGCTTCTCTCCGCGCTATCGCGGCGCGTTCAAGTACGCGATCAGGTCGGCCATCTCCGGCGCGGTGAACTGTGGCCACGGCACGTTTGCGGCCTGCATTTGCTTGAACATCAGGGGGCCGTGCCGCCACAATGCCGAGGACATGGCAAACGCTTCGAAGGGAAGCTCACGGCGTGCGCGAATCTCGTGGAACGCGGGCGCCGCAGTCTCGCCGTGGCACGTTCCGCAGCGCTTCTCCGCGGCAATCCGCCTCCCGCGGACGGGGTCGCCATCATCCCGATAGAGGTGGCCCGACCATAGAGCCGCGACGATCGGCTCCATTTCGCCCGGCTCGATCCGCGGGAGCTCTCCGGCGCGGCGCATCTGCGGAGCATGGTTCCACATGGCCGCCGCGAAGTCCGTCAGCGTATGGTGGTTACCGCGCTTCTCAAACGCCAGCTTTCCGGTATGGCAGTTGTTGCACCCCTTCCGATCGAGAACTCCCTCACCGCCGGCGGCCACCGGCAACACGAAAGGGGCGGACCGGCTTCCCGCGGCCGGCAGGTGTTCGATATAGACCAGTAAATCGGTGAGCTCCTGGGCCGTTAGGTGGGGAAAAGACACCGCGCGTTTCGCCATGGCTTCCTGCATGGCGCCGGCGTGATTCCACATCCGCCGCGCCAGCTCAACCGGGGACTTGAGCGAGCCCCATTCGGCCACGGGCGGACCTCCGCCGGCGGCGCCGGAATTCAGCGCGTGGCACCCGGAGCAGCGCTTGGCGTCGAACAACCGCTTGCCGCGCGCCGCATCCCCCGGCCGCTCGAAATATTGAATCGAGTGAAAATACGCGAACAGATCGGCCGCCTGCGCCTCGCTGACCGCCGGCGGCTCTATCCCCCTGGACTCCATCGCTGACCACATCGCCGGGGCGTGATTCCACAGCGTTGCGGCCAGCGCCGCGGGAGAGCTTCCGCGCCCTACGCGGCGTCCCAGATCGGGCGCCCTCCGGCCACCCTCGCCGGCCATACCGTGGCACTCCAGGCAACGGTTCTCGCGCAGCAGCTTCGCCCCGCGGCCGGCGTCGCCTGCGGCGGGCGCCCCGGAACAGACCACGGCGCTACCCGATACGATCGCGAGAATTACCAGATTTCGCATCCCCGTCCCTCTCCTCCGACAACATCCCCGCACGCCGGAGGTCTCATCCGAATCTACCCTACCACCGCGGGAAATACAATTCGACGCGCCCGGCCGGCGCGGACGGCGCCGCCGGCCATCGCGTCATCCGGCGGCCGGCGCGAACTTACTTTCTCAGCACTACCGCGATTCCGGCCGTCACCATAGCGGTCGCCAACACGATGCGGGCGGTGATTGGCTCTTCGAGCAGCACCGCGCTTAGCACCACCCCGAACAGCGGCACCAGAAACGCGAAAGTAGTCACGTTGCCCGAGCTGTGCCGGCGGAGCAGCACCGTCCAGATCACGAAGCAAATGCAGGCGACCACCAAGCCTTGATAAAGCACCGCGAGGACCGGTCCCGGAGCCGGACGCTGCATCATGAACGGCTCGAGCAGCAGCGCCGGAACCAGGTAGAACGGCATCGACAACGCCATCTGCCAGACCACCGCCTTCACCGGCTCAATTGATTGCACCAGCCGCCTCGTGTACACCGTGCGGACGCCCAGCAGGAACGACGACGCCAACAGCAAGCTGTTTCCGAGCAACGGATTCGGCGCCAGCCGCTCCACCGGCGCTCCCGAGGCGAGGTAACAGACTCCCCCCAGCGTCAGCGCCAGGCCAAGCAACCGCGCCCGGTTGAGCCGTTGCTCTGATCCGACGAAGTGGCCGATAAGATTCGAGAAGACCGGGTAAGAATTGAGGATCACGACTCCGTAGGCCGGCGACGTGTAATCCGTGCCTACATTGAGCAGGCCGATCTGCACCGCGAAGAGCGTCGCCAGCGTCATCAGGGGACGGAACTCGCGGCGGCTGATGTGGAGCACGATCCCCTGGGAGCGCGCCCACAGCGCCACCCCGAAGATCCCCAGCAGAAAGCGCCACCAGGCGCTCCAAAACGGCGCGAACGTGGTCATGCCGACTTTGAGCGCAACCAGGTTGCCTCCCCATAGCGCCGAAGCCAGCAGCGCCAGCGCCGCACTGGCAGCGGTCATCGGTTCCGGACGGTGGTCTCGGATGGCGGACGTCGCGGCCATGGGGTCTCCCTATTATCGTCGACCTCGCCGGCGGCCGGTCCGCCCCGCGCGCGAGTGCGTTAAGCTGCGGGAATGGCGATTAAGGGAGTAGTCGAGCTGGGCGCCTCCAGCGTGCGGTACGGAGCCGGCGTGGCCGGCGAGGTGGGCATGGATCTCGCGGACCGGGGCGCCCGGCGCGTGCTCGTGTTCGCCGATCCGAGCCTGACCGAACTGTATCCGGTCCAGGCGGTCCGCGATTCACTCGAACGCGAGCGTATCTCCTACCGGCTGTTCGACCGGGTCGCCATCGAACCGACGGACGCTTCGTTCGAGGAAGCGATCGCCGCCGCTTCGAGCGAGCCCTTTGATGCCTTTGTCGCCGTGGGCGGCGGCTCCACCATGGACACGGCCAAAGCGGCGAATCTTTACTCCACGCATCCGGCCGAGTTTCTTGAATACGTGGTGAAGCCTCACGGGCGGGCTTCGGCGCCGCCGGGCGCCCTCAAGCCGCTGGTGGCGATTCCGACCACGACCGGGACGGGGAGTGAGACCACCAGTGTTGCCGTCTTCGACCTCGTGCGCGCCCGGACCAAGTGCGTAATCGGCCACCGCTATCTCAAGCCGGCACTGGCGCTGCTCGACCCTCTTGTCACGCGGACGCTGCCGCCAGCCGTCGTGGCGAGCACGGGACTCGACGTCTTCTCGCATGCCATCGAGTCGCTCACGGCGGTACCCTACACCGAACGGGAACAGCCGGAACGGCCCCGGGACCGGCCGGCGTATCAGGGCTCGAACCCGGTTGCCGACATCTGGGCGCTGGAATCCCTCCGCCTGGCCCGCAAGTACCTGCTGAGGGCTTTCGCCGACCCCGGGGACATCGAGGCCCGCGGATCCATGCTGCTGGCGTCCTCGTTCGCCGGCATGGGATTCGGAAGCGCCGGCGTTCATTTGCCGCACGCGATGTCTTACCCCGTCTCCAGCCGCTTGAAACAGTACCGGCCGGAGGGATACCAGGTGGACCATCCGCTGGTTCCGCACGGTATCTCGGTGATCCTTTCCACCCCCAGCGTGGTGCGCTTCGCCGCGCCCGCCTGTCCCGGCCGCGTGCTGGCCGCCGCGGAGGCGCTGGGCGTCGACATCTCGCGGGCGTCGGACCAAGACGCAGGGAAGCTTCTGGCCGATGAGGTGATTCGTTACATGGAGCGGCTCCGCATCCCGAACGGTCTCCAGGCCATCGGCTACACGGCCGGTCACATCCCGGAACTGGTCGAGGGAACGCTGCCACAGGAACGGATCGTCAAAATCTGCCCCCGCTCCGTCAGCCGGGACAGCCTCGCGACGATGTTCGAGGAATCGATGGCCATCTGGTAGCTCCCGGGGGTCTGAACGGCCCGAGCCGCGCGGGTCAGTCGAAGAACCGCGCGAGTCGCTCCTCCGACGGCTGACGTGTCATCAGCGACACCGCCACCAGAGCGGCGGCGGCCGCCGGCACGATGACGGCCACCGGCAGCAGTCCTGTTTCCCCGACGCTGTACGGTCCCTGGTGTCCGAGGGAGTCGACATAAAAGTACAACCACAGCCCCGCCGCCGTGACAATGGAAGCCGCCGCGCCGGCCGCGGTACTGCGGCGCCAGTAAAGCGCCGCCAGAAACATCGGTAGGAGGCTCGAGAAACCGCTGAGCGACCATACTCCGAGCGCGAAAATCGATTTCCCGGCAACCTGCGCGAGCAGGAACGCCGCGGCGAGCAGCGCCAGCAGGAACGCCCGCGCGATGAGCACCTGAGAGCGCTCGCCGAGCCGGTCGTGGAACCCGTAGTGCCGTACGATATCCTGCGTGAACATCGTCCCCGCGGCGAGCGCCTGGGAGTCGAGCGAAGACATAATCGCCGCCGACAAACCCGCCACCAGAAGTCCGGCTAGGACGCCTCCGGCATGCTCGGAAATCAAGGCCGTGAGCACCGGGCCCGGCGGTGGCGCCGGGAAGTCCAGCCTCCCGATCAGGCCCAGAACCACGCTTGGGAGCCACACGGCGGCAATACAGACCGGATAGAACAAAACCGGCAGGCGGAAAGCAGCCTCGTTCCGGGCGGTCAGCCAGTGGCCGAAAATGTGCGGAAACGTGCCCGCGGCGCAAGGCAGAAGGAGAAACGAAAGAGAGCGCGCGACATCCTGTGGTGTGGATCCCAGCGCCATCAGTTCCGGATGCTCGGCCCGCAGCCGCGTCATGGCCTCGGTCAGGCCGCCGTGTTCACCAGCGATCACCCAAAACGCCGCGCCCCCGGCGAACATGAAGACGCCGGTCTGAAAGGCATTCACCCAGGATGTGCTTCGCATACCCCCGTGCGCCACATATCCGAACACCACGCCGCACACGACCAGGCCGCCCACCCAGGCCGGCGCTCCGCTGACCAGTGAGAGAGCTTCGCCGGCGCCGATCACCCCGATAAGGACATACGGCAGCAGGAGTAGAATCAGTACGGCGAAGAGCAGGAGGCCAAGGCCGGCGGATTCGTAACGGTCCCGGATGAACTGGATCTGCGTCAGATAGCCGTGGCGCTTGCCCAACCGCCAAAAGCGGGCGCCAACGAAATGAAATAGAAAGGGGATCTGAATCCCGGAACTGGACGCCATCAGGGCGAACACGCTCACACCCGAGCGATAGGCCTCGTCGGAGGCCCCCAGCAGCGTGAACGCCGTCATGTGCGTGCCGAACAGGGTCAGCAGCAGGATTACGGGGCCGATGCTTCGGCTGGCGACAAAGTAATCTTCGCCGGTGCCCCGAAACAGGCGGTGGCCGAAGACGCCTACGCCCACCACCACTGCGAAATAGGCGAGAACCAAGGCCGCGGCGAGTGTCATATCATCTCATTGGCCGCGGGCCGGCCCGCCGGTGCGCAGGACCCGGTACATCAGCACCGGCATCAGCAGGCACAAGGCGGCGTGGAACAGCAGGTTTACGGGCAGGCCGAGAAGCACCCGGGTGTCGTCCCACATCCAGTAGTTCTGGTGGAGCGCCAGCAAGCCGGCCAACAGGATCAATGCTCTTGACGGACGCACCTCCTATGGATCGCATGGAGGCCGTTACCAGGTCAACGCCGGTCTCGATGCTACAGGTGCGCGCGCTCCCGGCCGATAAACGCACGAGGAAGCAACCGGCACGCCGCCGGACCTGCGTAACCGGAGCATGCGCGGCTCCCGGGCGGCGGCCGAACCGATACGAAGCGATGAGTCCCGCGCATGCACGCTGAATCCAGCCTGGTTCTGGGCTCTCTGCTGGCCATTGGAGCGGGTGTCCTGGCGTGGGTCGCCCTGCTAATCGCCGAGGAGAACCGGCGGCTCGAAGCGGCCAACCATGGTCTCGGCAGTCTGGCCCGATTCACTCCTCCAGCGACCGATCGCCGAACCAGCCGGCGCATCATCTGGATCCCCGCCAGCGCCGTGTTGATTGCTTTGTGCGGTGTCATTGCGAGCGCCGGCTCCGGCGGGCGCGCACCGTCTCGTGCCGCCGCCGCGCCGGCCGTTGCTCCGTCCTGGTATACAGCCTTGCGGCGGGAGGCCTTGCTCTCGGCGGAACGGGCGCTCTCCGCACCTGCGCCGGCGGCCGTGGGCTGGTGGCGTGCAAGCGAGGGGTGCGATCCGCTACCCCTTCACTATGCCCGTGCCTTGGCCAGTCGTCCGGCAGTGGAGCAAGGCTTGAGTATCGGCCTCGTTCTGGCGGTGATGTTCCGTGAGTCGCGCTTCTACCCCTGCGCGGTCTCGGTGTCGGGCGCCCAGGGACTGATGCAGCTCAAACCCGCCACAGCGGCGGGCGAGGGCGTCGATGACCCGTTCGATCCGGAAGACAACATTCGCGGCGGGGTGCGCTATCTCAGCCGGATGATCGAGCGCTACGACGGGAATCTCTTCTTCGCCTTGAGCGCATACAAGCAGGGGCCGAACGACGTGGATCCGTCGGCCGGTCAGCTCCCCACCGAAGACACGGAACAGTACGTGCGGGATATCCTCGACCTCGCCGAGTCCCTCGATTGAGCCGGCCTCCGCCTTACCGCTCTCCAGCCCGTCCCGTCTTCCCGGCCTTCAGGGCTTCAGGATGGTCCATCGCAGCACCCCCGCGGCGGCCAGCGGCAGCGTTGACCCCACCAAACAAACGGGCCCGAAGCCGTAGTGATCCAACGCCGTTCCGACGAGGGGTGAGATGAGCGCCTGCATCGCCCCGTAGGCGCCGGTGAGCGCCGAGGTAGCCAACGCCGCTCGGCCGGCGCCGAAAAGGTCGAGCGGCACGGCGTACACATTAACGCTCATCGCGGTGACCCAGAAGAAGCTCGCCGAGATCAACGCCGTCGCCAACCACGCTCCCGGCGCCAGCGGCACGGCCGCCGTGGCCACCAGAAACACGGAGCTCACTGTAATCACCCGCAGCCGCGCACCCGCCACGGGGGCCCCGCCCCGCATCCACCGCCTTGCCAGCCACCCGCCGCACAGTCCCCCGGCGTTGGAGATAAGCGGCGGAATCCAGGCCAGCGTGCGGTTCGCGATGTCCGGAGCCATACCGCGTTCTTCCACCAGGAAGACGGTGGTCCAGTTGCTCCACAGGCTGTACAGCGTCATGCAAAGCATGTTGGCCGGTTCAGCCGGCGGCGCACCTATCGGCTTCACCCGCCGCGCCGTTAACATCCACAGCGGGATCCATAGGAAACCCAGCGCGCCCGTAGCGACGAACGCGGACCGCCAGCCCCACAAGCCCGCCATCGCCCCCGCCACCAGCGGCGCGCCCATCGCTCCCAGGCTCAACCCCACCTGCGTGGCGGCGGTTCCGAGCGCCCGCTCTTCGGGGGGGAGATACTGGGCGGCCGCCTTGCCGGTGGCCGGCACACCGCCCGCCTGGGCGAACCCCAGCAGCGACCGCAGGATCATCAGCCCGGCAAGACCGCCGGCCAAGCCGGTGCCGATTCCCGCCAGGGACCACAGACCCACTACCAGGACAATTCCCCGGCTCAGCCCCAGCCGGTCAATGGTCCATCCCGCGAGCGGCGCGCAGACCGCGTAGGTCACCGAGAAAACCGACAGAATCAGACCGTAATCGGCATTCGACAGCCCGAACTCCTCGCGCAATTGCGGCGCCAGCGCCGGCAGGAGCTGGCGGTCCAGGTAGTTCAACAGGCTGGAAAAGGTGATGACCGCGATCGCCGCCCAGCGAAGAGGGTAGCGGGGCGGCATCTCAGCGGAATTCAACGAGGGAGACTTCGCCCACGGTCTTGGTGCTGGCCCCGGTTTCCTCGAAGTACTCGACGGCCACCGGGCGCGCCGGATTCTGTAACCCGCATTGCAGGGTGGTCTGTCCCCCTCCCATGATGACGATCTTCCCCGAATCTCGTACCAGAAGCTGCGTCCGCCGCCCCTCGCTGTCCTCGATGATCAGGCGCGCCGAGGCGCCGGTGCATTCCACCTGCCGTAGCATCCCCGAGATCTTCTTCTTCGGACGCGGATCATCCCACCACTCCACCACCGGGACAGCGGATTCCGGGTCCTGAGGGTCAGCCGGCTCGGCGGCGCGCCGCTTCATCTCCTCCCACTCTTCGTTCATCCGCCGGCTCTCGGCGCGCCGTCGTTGAATCGCTTCGGTCTGCGCGGAAATCACCTTCTTCTCCGCCGTCGCTTCGGCGAGCCGAACCCGCTCCTGGTAGAAGCGCTCCCGCTCGGCCGGCGTCCGGGCCGCCAGCATGGCGCCCCCCCAGGCTTCCGCCGCGAGCCGAATCTGCCGGGCCTGTTCGTAGGCGCGGGCCAGGGCCTCCCAGTAGCCGGTGTGGCGCGAATCGAGTTCCGTGGCCTTCTTGAGACTCTGGATCCTCAGGGGCGGGTCCTTGTCCAAGGAAGCCATCAAGGCCCAGGGCTCGGCCCAGCGCGGATTCAGTTCCGCCGCCCGCGCATAAGCCTGGCGGACCCGGGCCGGCTCGGACAGGCTCTTGCCGAATTCGAGGTAGCACCGGGCGCTCCGGGAGCCGGCCTCTACCGCCTCGCGATACCGGCCCAAACCCTCGAGAGCCGGCGCGTCGGCGCTGTGCCGGGCGACTACTTGCTCATAGGCGGCGCGGGCCGCCTCGCCGGTCAGCAGATCGGCCACGGCGGTCTCAACGTATTCAGGGCGGAAGTCGCGCGGCTGGAAGTTCCGGGCCGAGACGGTCGCACCGGAGAACTGACGCACGGGAAAGACGCCTTTGGCGAGATAGGCCTCAACTTCGCCCTGCATCGTTTCCGGCGTGGCGCCAAAGGCATTCTTGTAGGCGGCGTGCCAGTCCGCCCCCTGTTGCAGATTCCCGAACAGGACCCGAAGGCGGCCGGCGTAGGCAGGACTCACTGCCAGCAGGTGCATCCGCGCCCACGCCGCGTCCGGTTTCGCGACCGGCGCGCCGAGCGTCACGCGGACTCCATCCACCCGAATCGTAGACAGCAGGTCAAGCAGTCCGCGCTCGGCCTCTTCCGGCATCCGCCGTGTGTTCGATTCCAGCAGAATCCGGACCAGCTCCCGGTGCGGCAGCGGCTGACCCCGAACGGCGCCAAGCACCCACAGATCCCGCTTCTCAAACCACTGCCCGGTGCGGCTGCCCCGGGCCTCCTGAGCCGAGTCGAACAGGACGACGCGCATGGGCCAGACCGGCCGCATATCCACTTGGCCGAGCAGCATTCCCAGGGTGTACCGGACCTGCTCGAGCTCGGCCAGCGTATCTCGCGCGGGCCTGTCTCCAGCCCGGCTGAGAACCTCGAAGGGGTCGGAAACGAAACGAACCCAGTCGGCCGCTGCGGCCGGCATCGCGGCCAGGAACGCCGCCGCACTCCACGCCACACGCCTCACCGCCCGAGCCGGGCGTCGTGAAAGCCCCCGGCTGACCCACGCCCGTACGCTGGCGACCCGGTACGACGCCGCCGGCACGCAGGCGCAAACCTGGTTGGCGCGTACCACCAAGCGCCTTCCCGCCTTTTGTATCTGTCGGACTGGTCCCAGGAACACCGGCCTCGCTCGCTCTCCGCTACGATTCCCATTCTCCGCGCCCGGCGCCGCCCCAAGCAACCCGCCGGGGCGCGGAGGCCGTCACCGCCCGGCCTCGGCCTCCACGGCGCGCATGACGCGCAGCGTGTTCTCGCCGAAAATCTTGCGGATGTCGTCCGCCGAGTAACCCTTGATGGTCAGGGCCCGAATCAGATTAGGAAACCTCGACACGTCGTCCAGCCCCACCGGCGTGCACTCGACGCCGTCGAAATCACTGCCGATGCCTACGGCGCCGATCCCACCAACCTTTACGACGTGGTCGATATGCGCCACCACGTCGTCCAGCGTCGCGCGCGGAATAGGCCCCGGCGCCTTCCGGCGCCTGAGAGCGGGGTTGAAGTACGGCGAGGCGTCGGCGGAGGCCTGATTCAGGAATTCACAGCCGATATTGACGTGGACGACGCCCCCCTTGGTCGCCAGCGCGGCAATCATCTCGTCCGTCATATTGCGAGCGATGTTGGACAGCGCCCGGCATGAGGAGTGGGAGGCGATCACCGGCGCCCGCGACACCTCGAGCACATCCCAGAATGATTCGTCGGAAACATGCGAAACGTCCACCATCATGCCCAGCCGGTTCATCTCGCGGACCACCCCGCGCCCGAAATCAGTGAGTCCGCCGTGACGCCGCACCTTAGGGTCGTCGATGTCGCCCGACGAGTCGGCCCAGTTGTTGGTGTTCGAATGCGTCAAGGTCATGTACCGGACGCCGAGATCGAACGAGGCGCGTAACACCCGGAGGCTATCTTCGATGGCATGCCCACCCTCGATCCCGATCAAGGCGGCGATCCGGCCCTCGCGGTGCGCGTCCTCAATGCCGTCGGCGGTCAACGCCAGTACTACGTCGTCCCGGTGCCGCCCGGCGATATCGTGGCGCACCGTGTCGATCATTTCCAGCAGGCGCCTGGCCGAGCCCGAGCTTGCCGCGTAGCTGGGCGCCACATAGGCGGCGAAAAAGACGGCCCCCACGCCCCCCTCCCGTAGACGGGGAATGTCGGTGTGTCCGGCAGTCCGGCGGATGCCGAGGTCGACTCCCTTGACGGTCAGGCTGGTCACGTCATTGTGGAGGTCAATCAGCAAAACCGGCAGGCCGGCCGGCCCTTCCCGCTGGTCGGTTCCGGAAGAAGTCTGCGCGGCGCAGGCCGCCAGGACGATAATGGCGCCGGCGAGCGCAAAATGACTTTTCAGGGAACATTGGTGAATGTTCCCTTTGAATGATGAGGTGCGGCCTCTGCGTCGGAGGCGCGCCGCCGCGCGGTTAGCGCTCAGGAGCCGTTCCATGTCTTTGAGTCTAGACGACTCCACGCTCCTGGCGGCCATTCGCCGGCCACATCACCCGGCCCCGGTGTCGAAGCGGCGCCGGACTGCCGTCATTCTCTCCGCAACCAAGTCGTTGCAGTCGCGTCTGTTATACTGAGCGTGAGAGCGCCCGGGGGGGCAGGTTGTCCGGAAGGCTGCACATCGGTATGAATCGAGTCGTGAAGTTTGTCGTGATGGGGGCGTCCTCCGTGCTCGTGCTGGCGTTGCTCTTTGGCACGGTGCTCGCCCGGCAGGTCAGCCCCGAGGATATCTACCGCCACTTCGCCGTCTACACCGAGGTCCTGACGCGCATCAAGAGCGAATACGTCGAAGAGCCTGACATGCGGGACGTCACGCTCGGAGCGCTCAATGGATTCCTGGAAGCGATCGATCCGTACGCCAGCTATCTCGACGCGGATCAATTCTCCCGGTATCTGAAAGACCAAAAGACACCGAAGGCGGACCTGGGCCTGGTGCTCTCCCGTAAAGTCGGCTATGTCAGTGTCGTGGGCGCGATTGCAGGCTCCCCGGCTGACCGGGCCGGTCTCGCCACCGGCGATATGATCGAAACAATTGACGGCGTGGCCACGCGCGACATGCCGCTCGCTTATGCGGAAATGCTCCTCCGAGGCAAGTCCGGCTCGGAGGTTACGATCACCGTTCTGCGCGTGCGCCAGGGCGCCGAGCCACAAGAATTCAAGTTGACGCGGGCCGAGGTCGGATTTCCTCCGGTAACCGGCGAAGTCATAGAAGGCTCGATCGGCCTGGTTCGGGTTCGCAGTCTGGACGCCGGCAAAACCGCCGAGGTGGCCGCCCAAATCCGAAAGCTTCAGGCGAAAGGCGCGCAGCGTTTTCTACTCGACCTCCGCAACGCGGCGGCCGGAGATCCGGAAGAAGGTTTAAAACTGGCCGACGTGTTTCTCGACGAGGGCCTCATGGCCTACCTTCAGGGCCAGACCGTGGTGCGGCAGGACTTTCGAGCCGCTCAGGACGGCGAATTCGCCCGGCTTCCCCTGGTGGTAGTAACCAACCGGGGAACTTCGCGCGGCGCCGAGATCGCCGCCGCGGCTTTACTCGAGAACAAGCGCTGCGAGGTGGTGGGCGAACGTAGTTACGGCGACGCGGCCCAGCGGAAGCCCGTGAGGCTGAACGATGGCGGCGCCGTCATCCTTTCGGTGGCCAAGTACTATTCACCGGCCGGCAAGGCCATCCAGGACGTTGGTGTCACGCCGTCGGTGGTGGAGATCGCCCGCGACCCGGCCGGCGAAGCCGCTGAGGAAGACGAGCCGAAGATCGCCCCGGCTCCCGAGCCGGCTCTCCGCGACGATACAATTCTCAAG
>CAYRPT010000034.1:0-13275 GCA_964425895.1 uncultured Solibacteraceae bacterium
CGACCCGAATGCGGTCGTTCGCTCCGGCCACCCGCGCCTGCGCCGCGGCGGCGGGCGACGCTCCGGCCGCCATCGCACCGATCCCGGTGCCCTTCAGAAAGTTTCTCCGGTTCTGCATACGCCATCCTTATCCTATGCGTTCGCGCTGCCACCCCTCTACGGGGTATAGCAGAAAGACGGCTCCCGTAGCGACGGCCGGGGTAAGCGAATCAGCATTCCTGCCGGTACCGGACCGCCCCCCCATACGGTTGTAGGACTCCTGTAACACTTCTCGCGCCGGCCTTCCTTGCGAGCCGCGAAGCAGCCCTTTATACTGACGTAACGGAGGAGGAATCTCGCGGGATTTGTGCGGCCCGCCCTTCCCCACACCGTCTCAGGGAGGATTCATGGCACCAAGCCGTTTGACCCGCCGGCATATGCTCCGCGCCGGCGCGGGGCTTTTCCTGGCGAGTCACCGATCCCGGGCCGCGGGTTCCTACCGCGTGGGCGTCGGAGTCGACGCGGGCGGAAACGGGTACGCAGCGGCGCTGCGCGCCATCGGGTTCTCTGCAAGCTGGGCTTCGCTGTCCCTCTCCGGGCGCATTGTGGTCGTCAAACCGAACCTGGTGACGGCGGCGACTCCGGAGTCGGGGGCGGTTACGGATCCGGAGGTCGTGCGAGCCGTGGTGGACCTGTGTCTGCTCGGCGGCGCCAGAGCCGTCCTGATCGTCGAGAACTCCCGTGGGGGCGCTCTGTTCAACGCGGCCGGCTACTCCGCCACCTTCTCGGCCTACCCGGCGTACCGCGTGCTGATGCTCGACCAGTTGCTCCTGCCCCACGTCATGGCTCCCGTGCCCGGTGGCTACAACTACGGCGCCATCCGGGTTCCCGAATTCCTGACCTCCCCGGATGTCATCCTCATCAACGTGGCCAAGCTCAAGACCCACGCGGAAGCCGGCGTGACCCTCGCCGCCAAGAACGGCTTCGGCTATCCGGAAGCCAACTCCTACATCAACACGGAACTCCCCGCCGGCCGGTTTTCCATGCACGATCGCGGGCTCCACTACTCCATTGCCGACCTGAACCTTTTGCGCAGCCCTGATTTCCATGTGGTCGACGGCATCTGGGGCATGGAGGGTCTCGGACCGACCCGCGGCACGCCGGTCCGCATGAACGCTGTTTTCGCCGGGACAAATGCACTGGCGGTCGACCGGGCCGCCGCGGCGGCCATGCAGGTCCCGGACCACTCGATCCGTCATTTTATAATTCTGGCGGGCAAGGGCCTCGGCCCGTCCTCGCTCAGCGAGGTCGAGATCGCCGGCGATTCGTTGACCCCCAGGGCGTTTTTGATGCCACCGCTGCCGCCCGTGCTGGACCGGCCTTACCTCAGCGCCGTTCAATTCAACCCGGGTCGGGGAGAGAGAGTCGTTATAATTCAGGGCTATTACAGCATCGTCCACCGGAAGGCGGAGATCGTTGCGCTTCGTGACGATACTTCGGCCATGCGTTTGATTCGCACGCTGCTTCCGTTCGCGTATCGTGGCCCGGGGGCCGATGTGATCTCGTGGGATGGACGCGACGACGCCGGTGCCATCGTTCCGCCCGCCCAGCCGCCGGAACGCTATGCGGTTCATTTCCGCGCTTACGGCCTCAACCCGGACAACAACCGTCCCGCCGACTCGATCAACTGGATCACTGTGACGAACGCCTGACCGCCGGGCGTTGCGGGGCATTTGCGAGGCCGGCGCCGCAGTTCGGGAACAGAGCCGGCAGCCCGCCCGGCTGCGGGATACAATGCTTCCCATGTTCACCCGCCTGCTTATGGTTTCCGCTCTCCTCGCCCTGACGGCGGCCGCCCAGACACCGCCGGGCTGGCAGAAGGGCAAGGGCTTTGGCTGGGTCTACGGAGCTGACGACGAGGTCGGCGCACTGAACGCCATCAACTCTCCCGAACAGGTGCTTCGCGCCCTGCGCGAGATCCGAACCGGCCGCGTTTACGATCTGGGGGTACTACTCGACAAGCGCTCCTACAAGTGGCCGGGCCATTCCGCCGTCGAGGTGATGACCTACCGCAGCCCGGCCGGAACATTTCTCGACGAGGAGCCCATCTTCCCGCCCGAGGCCAACCGCGCCAAACTGGCCTGGCACAGTTGCGCGCTGTTTCTTTCCGACAACGTGGGCACCCAGATCGACGGGTTGGGCCACATCGTCGCGGGCACGGATCAGCACTGGTACAACGGCTTCACCGAGCAGCGTCACGGGGGGGATTTCGGCATAAGGAAAACGAGCGCCGACACCATTCCGCCGATTATCGCCCGAGCCATTCTGATCGACGTCGCGGCCTGGAAGGGCGCCGACGCGCTGCCTGGCGGCTTCGCCATCGGACCGGAGGAGCTTCAAGGCGCGCTCCGGCGCCAGGGCGTCGACGTCGAACCCGGGGATGTGGTGCTCATCCGCACCGGCGTTGCGCGCTACTGGGGCGACACCGGTGCGGATCACGCCAGGCTGGCCGAGCACGATTCCGCGGGCCTGTCCCTGGCCGGCGCCCGCTGGCTGGTGGAGGAAAAGGCGGCCGTGATGATCGGCTCGGACACCAGTGGCCTGGAAGTTGCCTCCCCGGGGGAAGTCGTGCCGGTCCACCGCTACCTGCTCGTCGATCAGGGCGTACACATCGGCGAGCTGCACAATCTCGAGGAACTCGCGCGAGAACGGGTCTATCGGTTTACCTACGTGGCGCTGACGAACCGCATCAAGGGAGCCACCGCCGGCTTCGCCCTCCGGCCTATCGCCATTCGCTGAGGCGGAGCGCCGGCGGCGCGCACCCGTCGCGGAAACGGACCCGGCCGCCAAGCCGCGTTGTGCTAGAATCGCCCATTTGATGAGGTACGCTGATCTCGCCGTCATCATTGCCTACCTCATCGGGATCACTTGGTTCGGAGCCCGCTTCCGCAAAGATCAGCAAACGCTCCGGGACTACTTCCTCGGCGGCCGCAAGACCCCCTGGTGGGCGATCGGCTTTTCGATCGTCTCGGCGGAAACCAGCACCTTGACGGTGATCGGCACACCGGCGCTCGCCTTTGGTGGCAACCTCGGCTTCCTTCAGGTGGTCCTCGGGTACCTCGCCGGGCGGATCGTCATTTCGGTGCTCTTCCTCCCCCACTACTTCCGGGGCGAGATGTATACGGCCTATGAGTTGATGAGGAACCGGTTCGGTGAAAGGATCCGGCGCCTGACCGCCGGGCTGTTCCTGGTTCTTCGCGCGCTCGCCGAAGGAGTGCGGGTTTTCGCCATGTCCATCGTGGTCTCCATCGTGTTGGGCACGGGGGAAATCCCCTCGATCCTCCTGATTGTGGCCCTCACGCTTTTCTACACCTTCGAGGGCGGCATGACCGCCGTCATCTGGACCGACGTCATCCAGATGATCCTCTACGTCGGCGGAGCGCTGCTGAGCTTCGCGGTGATCCTCAGCCATATCGACGGCGGATGGAACGAAGTGCTTCGCGTGGCCGAAAGCGCCGGCAAGCTTCAGGTGTTCGATTTCTCCCTGAGCCCGCCGGGAGAGTTTTTCGAGCGCACCTACACCTTTTGGGCCGGGCTCATTGGTGGCTGCTTCCTGGCGACGGCCAGCCACGGGACCGAGCAGCTCATGGTCCAACGGCTGTTGGCCGCGCGAAGCGAGCGGGAAAGCCGGCTCGCACTCCTCGGGAGCTGGGGCGTGATCGGCTTCCAGTTCACCCTGTTCCTGATGATCGGTGTGATGCTTTATGTCTATCACCGCCAGACGGGCCTGCCCCCGCCCGATCCGTTGGACCGCCTGTATCCTCAGTTCGTGTGGAGCCATCTGCCAGCCGGTGTGGCCGGACTGGTCACCGCCGCCATCCTGGCGGCCGCCATGTCGAACCTCAGCGCGGCTCTCAATTCGCTGGCCTCCACGACAATCATAGATTTCTACCGCCCATTCGACCGCGCTGGCGTCCGGCAGGACGATCGCGCTCTCCTGCGGCTCGGACGGATCGCCACGGTTCTGTGGGGGCTCATCCTGGTTGGCATCGGCCTGCTCGCGCGGCGCTGGGGATCCGTCCTGGAAGCGGGGCTCTCCGTTGCATCCGTGCTGTATGGTTCGCTGCTCGGCGTCTTCCTGTTGGGTGTGCTGGCGCCCCGCGTCGGCGAGCGCTCCGCCATAGCGGCCATGCTGGCGGGCTTTGCCGTCATGATTTACGTCAAGTTCGGCACCGATATCGGCTGGACCTGGTACGTGGTAATCGGCTCGGCCGCCACCTTCTCGGTTGGACTGCTGGCCGAATCTTTGTTCCGTTCCGGCGCCGCCGGGCGCGCCTGAACGCGGAAGGAGATCACAAAAGTACTGGTACTCGGGGAAAGCAGGGCGTCATGATCCCGCGCTGGACAAGGCGGCCGGCATTTTGCCCGTAACGTCCTGGTATTTCTGCCCGTGGGGGGCTGCCTTGCTAAAATGGACCAGGCATGGAACCAGGCGCCGGCGGCAAGGAGGGCAGCGGAGCAAGGGAGCGCCAGATGGGCTCTGTCGTTCTGATTTCGGAACGACAGGTTGAAATCGTTGGCGAAATGCTGTACAACATCAGTTGGTCATGGCGGCAGAATCTCGAATTCGTTCTGTATTCAGAACGCACCTCTCCCCATGCGAACGAAGAGACATCCCACGGAGCGTGATATGGACGTTGCAAAAATCCTTGCTGAATTGCGTCTCGAACGCGAACAGATTGAAGAGGCGATCGTAAGCCTCGAGCGGCTGGCCCAGGGGCGCGGCCGCCGCCGGGGCCGCCCGCCGGCCTGGATGACGGCTGCGAACAAGAGAGTGAAGGCCGCCACGGCCGCCAAGAAGTCCGGGGGGCCCGCCGCCAAGTCCGCCTCGTCCCAATGACGGGGATGACGCAAATCGCGCGGACGAGTTTCCTGCACGCGGAAGCGGGGGGCGAGGCAACCGGACCGGGTCGTCCTATGGGTAGAGCAGGTAGCGCCGGCGGACCGCTGAAAAGTGCTCCAGTGCTTCCCGCTCGGACGCCACGATTTGTCGCGGGTCCACCCCCTGCCGAAGGGCGGTGAGGAACGCCGTACTACCGATGAGTCCGATGTTGTCCTCCCATCGGACTCGATCCGGATAGAGCTGCCCCAGTGCCGCCCCCACTTCCAGACCAAGCCGCACGCTGCGAAATTCGTCCCGATCCGTAATCACGAACCGGACGCCTTCGATCGCCGTACCGGCAAAACGCGAGGATTCAGGCCGGAAACGGATGGGATAGGCGCGGACCCCCGGCACCCGCCGGCGGTTCAGATAGGCTGCAAGTTCACGGCCGCCGATCCAATCTGCTCCTACTTGCTCGAAAGGGCTGTCGGTTCCCCGGCCGACGGAGTAGTTGGGGCTCGCTTCGAGCATGGCCAGCCCCGGATAGAGAAGCAGCGCATTCAGACTGCGGAGATTGGGCGAAGGGTCCACCCAAGTCAGGCCGGTGGCATCAAACCAGTCGCCGCGCTCCCACCCTTTCATAACCACGACTTCCAGCCGTGCGCCGATCTTCCTCTCCGCGTTTGCCATGGATGCGATCTCGCCGAGCGTCATGGCGTGGCGCAACGGCAGAGGATAGCAGCCCACGAAGCTCTGGAGGTGTTCCTCCAGCATCGGGCCCTCGATCTGGAAGCCGTTGATCGGATTGGGCCGGTCGAGGACGATGAAGTCCAGGCCGTGACGCGCCGCTTCCTCCATCGCGTAGAGCATCGTGCACATGTAGGTATAGAAGCGCGCGCCGGCATCTTGTATGTCGAAGACCAGCGCATCCAGACCAGTGAGCATCTCCGGTGTCGGGCGGCGGCTCTCACCGGAATACAGGCTCCAGACGGGGATTCCGGTAGTCGAATCGCGCGAGTGGCCGATGGCTTCGGTATCCTCGGCGCCCGTCATCCCGTGCTCGGGCGAAAAGATAGCCCCGACCTCGACGCCGGCGGCGAGCATTGCGTCAACATTCCGCCGCCCGTCGCGGGTGAGACCGGTGTGATTGGTAATTAATCCGATGCGCCGCCCGCGCAGGCGCGCGAAACCTTCCGCGGCCAGCACATCGAGCCCCGTGAGTACTTGCCCGTTGCGGACGGCGCGCCGCCGGATGCCGGCCGTCGTCTCGCTGTAGCCGGTGAGGGCGACGCCCGGCAGATCGATGCCCAGCGCGGCCGCCACGGCCGTGGCCACGCGCGTCCGCAGGGAGACGATCGAACCGCGGCCGTCCGGATGAACCCGGCTCGTGAGCAGAATGACATAAGAGCGGGTGACCGGATCGATCCACAGCGACGTACCCGTGAACCCGCTGTGACCGTACGAACCGAGCGGGAACAGCTCGCCGCGATTGGTCGAGTAGGGCGAGTCGATATCCCAGCCGACTCCGCGGAGAACATCCTTGTCGGCGGGCGACTGCGGTGAGATCATTTTACGCACGATGAGCGGCTGAAAAACGCGCGCCGCGCCGTGCCTGCCGAGGTCGAGCAGCATCTGGGCGAAGATCGCCAGGTCGTCGGCCGAGGTGAACAGGCCGGCGTGGCCGGAAACGCCGTCCATCCGGCGCGCCGTGGGGTCGTGCACCACGCCCCGGAGCGGTTCGGGGTATTCGGCGATCTTCTCGGTGGGGGCGATCCGGCCCCGCAACTCCCCCGGCGGCGTGAACATCGTGTCTTTCATCCCGAGCGGCTCGTAGAAATGCCGCGCGGCGTAAGCCGGCAGGGGTTCCTCCGCCACCCGCCGCACGATCTCCGCGAGCAGCACGTAATTGATGTCGCTGTAGATGAACCGCTCGCCCGGCGCCGCCACGGGCGCGTCGGCGAGCGCCAACCGCACCCCGGTCTCATAGCCGCTCCACGGCGATTCGAGATCGAGGTCCGGACGCAAACCGGAGAAATGCGTCACGAGGTGGCGCACGGTGATGGGGCTTTCGCCTCCCTGGAATTCCGGGAGATACTCCGTGACGCGATCGTTCAGCCGGATCTTGCCGAGCTCGAGCAGCTTCATGACTGCCGGGGCCGTGGCCACGACCTTGGTAAGTGAAGCAGCGTCAAAGATCGTATCCGTCGTCATGGGCTCGGGGGCGGGGACGAGCGCGCGGTAGCCGTATGCCTTCCGATGGATCACGTCTCCCTGGTGGCCGACCAGCAGAACGGCGCCGGGGATTTCGCGTTTCTCAATCGCCTCGCCGATGATTTCATCCAGGGCGGCGGAACCGGAGAACGAGGCGTCGGGTGGGGCGGCCGGCGCCGGCAACACCGCTACCGCCAGAATCGCGGCGGCCGCGCCCAGGCGACTGACAGTCGGATAGCGGCTCATTGGAGCTTCCGGGCCAAGACCTCGAGCTTGCCGGCGAGTTCCACGTCCATGGCGGTGATGCCCCCGGCGTCGTGTGTGGTGAGATCGATCCGGACCTTGTTCCACACGTTAAACCACTCCGGGTGGTGATTCATGGCCTCGATGGCTGCCGCGGAGGCGGCCATGAAACCGAAAGCATGGACGAAATCGGGAAACTGATATTCCCGGTGCAGCTTGCCATCGGCAACCGTCCAGCCGGGCAGACGCTCGAGAGCGCCGCGAATCTCTCCCGCACTCAATCTATCCCGTTTCCCCACATTCCCTCCCGCGCCCAAGCCGGCCGTTCAAACCGTGGCGGCCGCGAACGGCCTCGTCAAGCCCCAGTGTACCGGACGCTCCCGCGAGGCCGCGCCGGACCAGCCGCGCTGCCGAGGCCGGCTGGCCGGAACCGGAATATGATGAAGGCGATGGCCCAACCACTCCCCCGGCTGCGGATGGATCTGGATTTCATGCCCTCCCCGGTGCCCGACCGTCCGGGTTTGCTCATCCGGGACCCGCACCAGTACTCCGACACGACACTGATCATTCCCCCGCCCTTGGTTGAGAGTCTGCGCCACTTCGACGGCGAGGCTACCGACCTCGATCTCCGCGCGCACCTGGCGCGTCTTTCAGGTTCGCTGGAGGTGGGCGGCGTCGTGGGCCACCTTATCGAGACCCTGAGCGGCGCCGGGTTTCTCGAGGACGAGGTGTTTTTCCGCCTGCGCGACCGGAAACGCCAGGAATTCGCCGCGGCCGCGCTTCGAGAGCCGGTCCATGCGGGAACGGGGTACCCTGACACGCCCGAACGGTTGCGGGAGGTTCTTGAAGGGTACTTCCGGCCGGGCGCCGGTGACTCCTCCCGGGACGCCGTCGGGGCGATTGCCGCGCCGCACGTGAGTCCCGAAGGCGGATGGAAGATGTACGCATCCGCGTATCGCGCGGCGCCGCCGGCGGCCGCGGACCGCGTCTTCGTGATTCTGGGCACCTCCCATTACGGGCGCCCCGGCATCTTCGGACTCACCCGCAAGCCGTTCGCCACCCCCTACGGCATCGCCCGCACGGAAACGGAACTCGTGGACAGGCTGGCCCGGGCGGCGTCGGACGCCATCGAGATGGAGGACTACTGCCACTCGGTTGAGCACTCCATCGAGTTCCAGGTGATTTTTCTCCAGCACCGGTTCGGCCCCGCGATCCGCATCCTGCCGATTCTCTGTGGTTCGTTCGCACACAGCATTCTCACCGGCGGAATGCCGGAAGATAACGAGGATGTCCGGCGTTTTTTCGGCGCTCTCGGCGACGTCGCCGCCGCCGAAGGAGACCGCCTGTTCTGGGTTCTGGGAGTGGACATGGCGCACATGGGGAGGAGATACGGTGACGCTTTTGTGGCCCGCGCGGGCCAGGGCGCGATGGAGAAGGTTTCCCGGGAGGATCGCGAACGCATCGGCCGGCTGGAGGAAGGGGACGCCGCGGGGTTCTGGGATCTCGTACGGCGCCGGCAGGACGATCTCAAGTGGTGCGGCTCCTCAGCCTTTTACACGCTGCTTCGGGCGCTCCCGGGTTGCCGGGGCTCGCTGCTGGGCTACGAGCAATGGAACATCGATCCGGAGAGCGTCGTCACCTTCGGAGCGATGGCATTCCGGCAGCAGTGACCCGCCGCCCCGGCCGCGAAGCTCGGCGGCACGTTTGGGTGAGACCTCGGGCTTGGCCACACCGGGCTCGCGAGGGCGCTCGCAGCGCTGCCGAACCCGCGCAGGCGAGTCGGTGTTCCGACTCGCCCCGCTGGAGAATGGGACTTGGTGCAGGGAACAGGAGAGAGAGAAGTAGGCCACACCGCCTGAACGTCCACTAGAATCCCAGGTGGTGGAGCTGTAACTGTGGCCTTCTCCTCGTCCCGTAGATAGCGCTGCTATTTCTCTATTACCTCGAGCAGCCTTACGAAATCGACTCGGGGCCGCTCTCGGATTGCCTCGAGCCGGCTCATGTGTGCACTTACATCCATGTTGGGATGCACTCTGTTCCAGATTGCCCGAGCCGGAATCCCTTTGCCCAGTGCGGCCCAACTCGGGAAGATGTCAATCGTCATGGCGTTGTAAGGCCGGTCCGCGCCTCCAGGCATAGCCAGCGTCGCGGCCCGCCACGCCGTACTGTGCTCTTTGGCCGCCACCTCGGCGAGTTGCTTCCAGCCGTTCGATTCCAGGTTCACCCACTCTTCTTGCATTCCCGGCTGGACTTTGTCGTAGTTGATGCGGGCGTAGGCGCCCTTGACTGCCCTTCCTACCGCTTCCCGCCCGCGCCACAGATCCATCCCCACAAAGTAGGAGAGCTCGTCGCGCTTGGCGATGTGCTCTTCCCGGCTCATGGAGATTCCCGCCTTCTTCATGTCCGCGGCTACCTGCTCCGGGCCCGGCGCCTCCGGTGGAAAACCGGCGTAGACGTACGCGATATGGTAATCGCAGCGGGCCGACCTGCCTGCCGGCGCCACCGCCTGCGCGATCACAACCGATTCGACCCTGCCCGAATCCACGCGGACCTTGGCCAGCTTGACCGTTACATCCTGAAGGTACGCGGCGTACTCTTGCGCCTTACCGTCCCTAACCTTGACGCAATAATCGCGGGTGAACCGCGATGGCCCTTGCTCCTGGCTGAAAGCGATGGAACAACAGAACACTCCGAGTGCGAACGCACCGGAGACGGAGACACTGACTGATTTCATCACGTTGATCCTCCTTCGGATCCGTCAGCCCCTCTGAGGCTGAAGTGCGAGAAATCATATCACGATTCATGGAAGGGTCGGCGAGGCTTCCCTCCGGCCGGACGTTTCGAGCCACTCCCTGACGGTGCGCAAGGTCGCGGCGGCCGACCGCAGTTCCTTCTTCGAGCTGGCCAGGGGCGACTGCGCGAGCGACTGCGCCTCCCGGCGGCGTAGGGCGTTCACCGTTTCCGCTCCGAGGGGGGTCAGGCGAATCAAGTGCGACCGCCGATGCGCGGGGTTTGGCGAGGTCTGCACCAGCCCCGCCTCAAGGAGACGATTGACCAGAATCTGAATATGCTGCCGGGAGACGGGACGCGCCCGGGCCATCTGCGGCACGGTCCGCGGGCCGTGTTCCGCCAGGCTCAGCAAGACGTCGCGCAAGGCGGCGGGCAGCGCCTGTTCCCGGTGCAACTCCTCGGTGACCACCCGCACCCGGTAAAACAGAGCGGCATTTTCGCGGAAGAGGTCATCGAGCGCGTGCAGTTTCGCCGGCGACGGAATCTTCATGGGCGCCAGCATGTCACAACCACCGGGCGGCGATCAAACCGGGGTGGGAGAAGCCTTCCCCTTTCCTCGCCTGTACGCCAACGGTATCCACCGGCGCGTGTCCCGAAACGTAGTTCCGTAGTGTTAGAAAGGAATTTCATGACCCACGGCGATGCCGGTCTACGGCCGGAGGAGCGCATGCGAAACCGCGGAGTCGCCGCGGACGGCGGCGGCGCCCCCGGCTCCGGCTGGAGCGGCTTGTGCCGTGCCGGCGGTGTCGCGGCGTTCCTCCTCACCGCCTACTCTCTTGGAACGATGGTTCAGCTCCTGGTTCTCGGGGGGCAGCCCGCGACCGCGGCGGAAGCCTTTCGCCTGCTCGAGGACAAGCGGATCGTGGGACTGCTGCGTCTCGACCTGCCGACCGTCTTTGCCATGCCCCTGTACTATCTTGTTTTCCTCGGTCTGTTCGCGGCGCTGAGGCGCTCGGATGCCGCCTACGCGCTTTTGTCCACCGTCCTTGCCTTCGCCGGCGTGACGCTGGTGCTCGCGACACCTACCGCCCTTTCGATGGTTCCGCTCGGCGACCGGTACGCGGCCGCGGCCACCGAGGCGGCAAGAAGCCGCCTGCTGGCTGCCGGAGAGGCGCTGTTGGCTGCGGACATTTGGCACGGGACCGGCGCGATGATGGGCGCGATACTCCTGCAAGGCGGCGCGGTGCTGATATCGGCCGTCATGCTCCGGAGCGGCGTGTTCAGCCGGGCCATCGCCTATGTGGGCCTGTTGACCCACGGGTTCGATCTCGCCCACATTCTGTTCGGCCTCTTCCTTCCAGCCGCTGGAGTCCTCCTCATGGCCGTAGCCGGGCCACTGTACCTGATATGGTTCCCGCTGATCGGCCGGCGCCTCCTTCAGTTAGCGCGCGAGCCAAACCGAGGGAGCAGTCTCGGATAGATTACTCGTGCCTTCTGCGGGATTCACCGGGTGGACGGTGGTACCGCAGGTTGGTACGGCGAATCCATTGCCGGCCGCGCCTTAAGGGCCCAATATGATCTTAGGAGATGCAAGATGGGGAACAAGGAAATGCGCGGCGAGGCGACGGCGCCTGGATGGGCCGCGAGCCCCGGGGGAGAGGATGCAGTTGCTTTCGAGTGCGGGTGCCGGTGGCGGCATGATGCCCCGGCGCGTTGTCCGTTTCACTGGCTGGCGCGGCGGAAGGCGGCCATCGTCGAGATGCCCGCCCGCACCCTGAGATTGCGGCTCGTCCGCTCGGCGTAATCGCCAAGGGTGCGCAAGCCTCCGCGGCTCAGGCTTCCCCCGCGGCGCGACCCCCCTCTCGATACCTCCCGGCGTCTCGCCCGGCCGAACAACATCCAACCGATACCCTCTCGCGTGGAGCGGGCCGCCAGGCGTGCAACGCCGGCAGTCATGTCGGCGGAACCACCGCTCTCGGCACGACTGTCCGCTCGGGCGTTCACCTCTGATCTCCCGGGCCTATCCCCTTCCTGCCGTGGCGGTTGCCACCCACGCGAGCTCAGTTGCGGCTGGTGGGCCCCATAGAATCGTTCTAGCAACGCCGCGGAGGTTGTTCTGACGAGACAACCGGCCGCCGAGCGACGTGCCGCGCGCCCGGCGGCAGTCTCGACCCCATCACAACATACTCAAAAGAAATGACATCTCCTCGAAGCGAAATAAAAATCCGGTCACCTCACCCCGGTCGCCCCCTGTCGTGGAGCGGGCCGCCAGGGACCAACCTCAGGCGCCACTCCCGTCAGGCGAGTTTCCTCTATGCGGCGAAACGCGATTGCGGCCACTGGGCGATTCCTCGGCCCCTTTACGCACAGCCCGGCTGGCGAACGCCGTCGTTTGGTACAGTGGGAGCCAGGATATGGCGGCAGAAGTGGTCGATGCGATTCCGTTGTCGAAGGATTCGCACGGCGTGTACCGTGTCAGTGGCACTCGGGTCACGCTCGACCTGATCGTCCGCGCATTCAACCGCGGTGCAACCCCAGAGGAGATCGCACAGGATTTCCCGAGCCTCCAACTCCCTGACACTTATCAGGTCATTGGCTACTACCTGAAGCACGGTTCCGAGCTGGCCGAGTACTTCGATCGCCGCGCCCGTGACGAAAAGGAGATGCTGGAAGCGCACCGAGAGGAATGGTCGCCTCCGGGTCTTCGGCAGCGATTGTTGGCCAGGCGTAACAACCGGTGAAGTGGCTCGCCGACGAGAACTTCCGTAACGCGATTGTCCGAGGCCTTCTACGGAAGGCTCCCGCCCTTGACATCGTGCGCGCCCAGGATGTCCCAGAAGTCTCCGGCCAGGATGATCGGGTGCTCCTGCAATTCGCGACCGCCGAGGGCCGCGTGGTAGTGACGCATGACCTCTCGACGATGATCCCGGCCATGCGAGAGCGGATTCGGCTCGGATCGCGGTGCTCTCCCATCGTAATGGTTCCGGATTCGCTGCCGGTCGGCGCCGCTGTCGATGACCTTCTGGTGCTTGATGGATGCGCAGCCGAAGCTGATTGGGCGGCCGGTTGTGATCTACATCCCGCTCAGGTAACTCAGCCTGGATATCTGCGTCGTCCGGCTTGCCCAAACGCCGTGCACCGCCATCTCCGGGCTCGGCGATTGCGAGCGATGACGATATCGCCCGTTTCGCCCACCGAACGGCCATCATCGTGTATCAGGAGCGGGCCTC
>CAYRPT010000035.1:0-13191 GCA_964425895.1 uncultured Solibacteraceae bacterium
CCCAAGTTTTTGGGAACCGATCTCCCGCTCACCCATCCAAATAGTTGAAGGCGAGACCTGGGATGCCATCGCGCACGCGGATCTCGCTCTCGCGGCCAGCGGCACGGTGACGGTGGAGGCGGCGCTGCTGGGGACGCCGATGGTGACGTTCTACCGGGTCAGCGAGATCACTTGGCTCCTGGGGCGGCTCCTCGTCGATGTCCCTTTTTACTCCATGGTGAATCTGATTGCCGGACGCCAGGTTGTTCCCGAGATCATGCAGCACGATCTCACCGGCGCGCGGCTGGCCCATGAGGCCGCTCTCCTTCTCGCGGACGGAAGCGCGCGCGGCGAGATGAAACGCGGCCTTTCGGAAGTGGCCGGGCGGCTGGCTGTGGATGAGGATCCGCTCGAACGGGCGGCCGATTTGATAGAAGGGTTCTTGAAATAGGATGCGCAGGCTATTCGGAAATCGCGCTCGGGTCTCTATGCTGGCGGCACTGTCTGCGCCCGTCCTCCTGTGGTCCCAGACGGCCTCGCGGACGGCCGAGGAGGGGAGGATCGACGTCGACGCGTACGTTATCGAGGCGGAGATCCACCCCGACGCCCAGGATTTCACCGCCAAAGCGGCGGTCTCGTTTACCGTGCTGGATACCGAGATCCGGTACGCCGCCTTCGAACTTCATAACGGGATCGAGCTCGAAGGCGTGGTGGACAGCGACAATGAGGAGCGGCGCTTCACCCGGTCGGCGGAAGACTTCGCCGTGCGGGTGCAGTTCGACGAGCCGCGGCTGAAGGGCGACTTTGAGACCCTCACCTTCACCTATCGCGGCCGGTTCACCGGCCGGGAGGAGTCGCCCGTCTGGGGCATCAACTTTGCCTCCATCCAACCCGACCACGGGTTCCTGCTCTATCCGGCGCGGTGGTTCCCGGTGAACGACTACACGACGGACAGGTACAAGGCCACCCTGAAGGTCACCGTGCCCGACGGCTTCCGCGTTCTGTCGAGCGGCATTGCGACCACGGAGCGGGCGGGTTCAGGCCTCATCACCTACAACTTTGACTTCACGCAACCCGCCTTTCCCGGCAGCCTCGCCGTCGTGCGGGGCGAAGGGCAGACCGTCGAGAGCGAAGGGGTGCGGACGACGGTGTACTTCCGCGGCGACAACGCTGGTATGGCCAATGCCTACGGTCAGGAGATGGGCCGGGTAATGACGTTCCTGTCCGGACTTTACGGGCTGCCGCCGGAGAGCGGGCTGACGGTGGTGGAAACGGCCTCGGGCTCGCCCAACGGCTACTCCGCGCCCGGCATGCTTTTCATCGCCTCGCCCTCCATCGGGGACAAGGTCGATACGCGGCTGCTGTTGAATCAGACGGCACGGCAGTGGTGGGGTACGCTCAGCTCTCCCGCGACCCGGAATCACCTCTGGCTGACCAATGGCGCCGCGCGGTACTCCGAGCTGCTCTGGATCGAGGCGACCGACGGACCGGCGGCGATGATCCCGGTGGTCCGCGACAACTATATCGAGGCCTTGACGGCCGAGAACGTTCCGCTCATTCAGGCGTCCCGCCTGGAGGACTACTCGCCGGAGTTCTGGGCGGCTACCGCGGGCAAGGGCGCCGCGGTGCTGAACATGCTGCGGCAGATCGTGGGTGAGGAGAAGTTTTCCCAGGTTATGAAGCGCTTCCTCGAAGAGTTTGCCTGGAAAAGCTTCTCTACGGACGACTTTCGCCGCTTGGTCGAGGCCGGGACCGGCCAGAGCCTGCAGGGTTTCTTTATTCAGTGGATCGAGTCGAGTGGCGCCCCGGAGTTCAAGATCGAGTACACGGTGTACCGGACCCAGAAGGGGTTCCGGATACTGGGCAAGATCTCGCAGGATCTCGACACCTTCCGGATGCCGGTGAAGCTTCGCATCGAAACCGAGGGCAACCCGGAAGAGACTACCGTGGAGGTGGTGGGCGCCTCGTCCGACTTCGCGATCGAGACCTTCGGAAAACCGAAGAAGCTGGTGATCGATCCCGACGGCAACGTGCTCCGCTACAGCGACGAGGTCCGCGTCGCCGTGGCTGTCCGCCGCGGCGAGTTGTTCGCCGAGATTTCCGAGTTCACCGACGCGCTGCGGGAATACCAGAAGGCGCTCGACGTCAACCGTTACAGCTCGCTCGCCCATTACCGCGTGGCCGAGGTCTTCTTCCTTCAGCGCAACTACCAGAGCGCGGCCAATGAGTTCCGCGAGGCGATCAACGGAGATCGGCTGCCCGCCTGGACTGAAGTGTGGTCCTACATCAACCTCGGCAAGATCTTCGACATCACGGGGCAACGCGACCGGGCAGTGAACGAGTACCAGCGCGCACTCCGGACTAAGGATAATACCCAGGGAGCACTGGAAGAGGCCTCGAAGTACCTCCAGTCGCCATACGAGCGCCCGCAGGACCGCATCTGACGACGGGACACGCCGCCTTGGCCGGTTTCTCATCCGCTTGGGCGGCAAAGCACCAAATCGGATTCCCGGGATCGAGTCGGGTACAACGCCCCCAGCCGCTTTAGGACTAAAGTTCCACCCCCTGGCGGCCGATAGACCTCAAAGAATAGGCCTATGGACGCGATGATCTGGATGCTGCTGCCGGTGTTCACGGCCCTGGGTTCGGCGCTGCTGGCCTTCTTTCTGATGCAGGCACGCATGGAGGTGGCCATTTCCAAGGAGCGCGAGGCATTAGCGGAAGCGCAGGCAGTAATCCGCTCGAACGAAAAACTCGTCGAGGAGAAGGTACGGGCCACCGAGCAGGAGATGCGCCGCAAGTCCCTGGACGAGTTCCTGGCCGACTTCCGGGTTGAAGAGCGGCACTACATGAAGGAGAGTAAGTCCTTGTTCCTCCGCCAGAAGTCCATGGTCCTCCAGGAGCGCCTCTTCTTTCGGAACATCCCGCTGTCCGACTGGGTCACGCACGAGATGACGGTCGAGGAGAACAGCGATCTCCACAACTTGGTCAAGGCGGCTTCGGTCTTTAGCGCCAAGGGGTTAGGAGGCGCCACCCCCAACGGCCACCACAAGCTTCTCCAGGAAGCGTAGGCCGGCGCCGGGCCACTTTCTTCGTCCGGTGCGTAATCCCAGACCCATACTACTCCGTCCAGATGGATGGATATGATGGGCGTGATGGCGAGCCCAGTGGTGGAGATCCCGTTGGATACGGCCGTGCCCGACGAGGAGTTCACCCGGTGGATGAAGTCGGAGCAGCGCCGGGTCTTCCTGCTCTGCTACAGAATGCTCCGGGACCGTGACGAGGCCGATGCGGCGGCCCAGGACACATTCATCAAGGCGTACCGGTCGATGATGAGAGCCGGGGAGCTGGACGACCGCGCCAAGTGGGTCACCCGCATCGCGGTGAACACGTGTGTCGACCGGCTGCGCTCCCGTACCTGGAGATTCTGGAAGCGGCGCCCGCGTCCGGAAGACGAGAGCGTGATTCTGGCGTTTGCCCCGTCGAACCATCCCAGTCCGGAGGACTTGCTGTATGCCCGGGAGATCGAAGAGCGGATCGGAGAAGCGATCAGCCGGCTTTCCCCCCAACAGCGCGCCGTCTTCACGCTAAGGCATTACGAAGACCGCCGTCTGGACGAGATCGCCGCCATTCTCGGCCTTGAACTGGGAACGGTCAAGGCGCATATGGCGCGGGCTGTGGCGAAGATGCGGACGCTCCTCGAGGATCTCTATATTAGGAAGCAGGCGGCCGCGCCGAAAGCAAGCGGAGGCACGCTATGAGTCACCATTTCAGCGACGCGGATCTAATCGACAGATTGTACGGAGTCGGGCGGGACGACGCGCATCTGGAGGAATGCGGCGCCTGCCGGGAGCGGTGGCTCGCCATCCAGAGCCGGCGCGCGCGGCTGCGCCTCGATCCGGATGTGCCCGCCGCGCTGATGGCGAGGCAACGGGAGGCGATCGAAGAACGCCTGGCCGGCGCAACCAGGCGCCGTTCGCGCTTTGGCTTGGCGCCTGCGGCGGCGGCGGTGTCGATGGCCGTGCTGGGCATCCTGCTGTGGCGCCCGGCGGCGCCGCCCCGGGTCGAGCGCACCGCCAGCGAGACGCGGGTTGCCGGGGCGGACTTCTATTCCGAGATTTACACGATGGTAGAGAGTCCGGCGCCCTGGGCCGCCGAACCGATCGAGGCTTTGTTCGAGCAATGAAACTCGTATTTCCAGCCGCCCTGTTCCTCGCCGTCCTCGCGGGGCCGGCCCGGACACAGCCGCCTCGCGCATACTTCCCGTGGTGGGACTCCGAGGTGGCCCGGGACATCAGCCTGACCGGCGCCCAGCGCGATCGCATTAAGGAAGTTCAGCAGAGGTTTCGCGACCAGATGATCGATCAGCGCGCCGCCCTCGAGAAGGCGGAAGCCCGCCTCGAGGATGTCTACGACGACGAATCGATCGACGAGGCCCGGGCGTCCGCCGCCATTGAAGATCTGATCACCGCGCGCGGCGCGATGACCCGCTCGCTCACGCTGATGAGCCTGGAGCTTCGGAAAGTCCTGAGCGCCGAGCAGTGGGCGGCCCTTCAGAAAAAGATCCGCCGGTTCCGCAGCGAACGCTTCTCCAACCGCCGTCCGCTCGGTTTGCGCGATCGCGGCCAACCTCCGCCGCCGGCCCCCCCGGAACCCTGATCCGGCGCCGAAGCCGCGGCCGCATCGGCTAAGAGCAGGTGGGGCACGCGATCAGATCCCAGGGCTTGCGCCCGGGGCGCCCCAGGAGCCGGTTGGCCGCCGGATCGTCCAGACAGCGCTCCTTCTCCGCGTCCCAGGCGATCTTGTGGCCGCTGTGAAGAGACACGTTCCCCAGCAGGGCCACGGTCGTCGCCCGGTGCCCCAGTTCGATGGGGGCAGTCTGTTTGGCGACGCCTCGGATCGCTTCGACGAAGTTCTTGGTGTGCCGGTCGGTCGCGTCGTAGGATTGCACGGTCTTGCGCTCCAGCGCCGAGCCCGGCTCCGGGTACACCTCATACGCATAGCGGTCGGCGATGAGGGTGCCGGCCGTGCCGTAGAACGCCATGCCATTGGGACGGTCATGCTCGCCGCGGGCGCGGTAGTATTGCAGCCCGGGCGTGCGTCCGCCCACGCCGTGGGCGTTGGTCTGGCATCCCTCGTAACTTAGGACCCAGCCGTCGAACTGATAGGTGGCCTGGACCAGGTCCGGCACCTCGCCGGCGTCCTCGATGGTGAACTTGCCGCCCGCGGCCGCAACGGTGCGGGGAGAATGCGTATCGCCCATGATCTGGTAGACGGTGTCGAAACGGTGCGTACCGAAGTCGGTGATGTAGCCGCCCGAGTAATCCCAGAACCAGCGGTAGGTGCCGCCGAAGCGCAGCCGGTTGAATGGCCTCTTGGGGGCGGGACCGAGATAGAAATCCCAGTCGAGCCCGTCGGGAGGATCGGAATCCGGGGCCCGCCCAATCCCCTTCGGATACATGTTGATGTAGTTCCACACCCGCACGAAGCGCACCTGCCCGAGCTGTCCGGACTGCACCAGCTCGGCGCATTCCGGAAAGTGAACGGCGGAGCGCTGCTGCGTCCCGGCCTGCACGACAAGCCTGGTGCCGCGCGCCGCCTCCACCATCGCCCGGCCCTCCACGATGCTGTGTGAGAGCGGCTTCTCCACATAGACGTGCTTGCCCGCTTCACAGGCCGCGATCATGGGAATCGCGTGCCAGTGGTCCGGCGTCGCGATCAGCACGGCATCGACGTCCTTCTGCTCAAGCAACCGGCGGAAATCGCCGTACGGCTGGGCGTCGGGTCCGGCCCAGGCCTGAGCCTGTTCGCGCCGCGTGCGGTCCACGTCGCAGACCGCGATGAAGTCCACGCCGCCCGCGTTGCGCATGTGCCGGGCGTCGTGTCGGCCGCGGCCGCCGCAACCGATCAGCCCTACGCGGACCCTGTCGTTGGCGCCCAGTACCCGGCTCGCGGATACAGCCGTGAACAGAAAGCTTCGCCTCTGCATGCGAATAGCATATCCCGTCTGGCGAGGAGCCGGTCAGTGAGCCACTCCTGAACCCCTTGACCCTCACCTTGGCGATCCATCTTTCTCAGTCGTCAGCCGCCTCTTCGCGGATGTTGCGTCGCGCCGGGACGCCTTTGGGATGGCAGTCCTTGCAGGCGACGCTGTGAACGTCGAACCTGCTACGGGGATCCCTCAGCAGTACGTTCATCTTCTCGATGTCCATCCCACAGTTGGAGAACCGGGGATGGCAGACCGCGCACGATGCCCGCGTCTCCATGGCGTGTCCGGCGTGGCAGGCCAGGCAACTGATACCCTCGTGGACGCCGTGGGCTGTCCGGTCGTCGCCGGAGCCGGCCTCCCCATCAGCCCGGGCGGCGTGGCATTGGTAGCAGAGCGCTTGCCGGGGATCCGGACTGATTGCGATCGCCCGCCCGCGGTCGTACATCGCCGGTAAGGGCATTGCGGCGGCGGCGAGATGGATTTCGGTGCGCCGGTCCAACAGGCCGAGAGACGGTGTCATGTCCGACTCGCTTTCGGTCGTGCGCTCGGAGGGCGGAACCCGCGCCGGGCGCGGTTCGCCCGGACGGTGGATCTCGTGGCATGCCAGGCAGGGGATCGCTGGCTTCGCCGCCAGTCCATCGGCCTTCAGCCGCCACGGGCCCGTTGTCGACAACGGCTCGACCAGGTCGCCGATCGACCCGGGGAAGTGCATCCCGTGGCATCGCAGGCAGTCGTCCATTAGCAGGCGCCTCGTATTGTGAGTCTCGTCGAGGAAGAGATCGGCATAGCTCGCACTATGGGGACCCGCCCGCCATGACGCGTACTCTTGCTGGTGGCAGCTCTTGCATCGCTCCATCACGCGCTCGAGATCCTGCCAGCGCACCAGCCGGATCTCGGCGGGCGCCTCGCCTCTCCAATGCCGGACCAACCGCCGGAGATTGCCGGCGTGGAACTCCATGTCCGCGGTCAGCACGCCGCCATGACAGTCCTCGCAGGGAATGTTGCGGTGAGCCGAGCCGGCCCACTGATCGTAGGTCGGCCGAATCTCGTGGCACCGAGTGCAGGATTCGCCGCCCCCTCCTTTGTAGACCAGACTCGGCAGGAGAGTCAGGACGCCCGCGGCGGGAGCCAGGAAGAGAAAAATGCGCTTCTTGCCGTTCATGGGTCTCAGCTCCTCGCCTCCTGGAGAAGGTGCGCGCTCGTCCGGTACGCGATCGCCAGGATGGTCAGCACCGGATTAAAGCCGCCGTTGGTGACGTGCACCGAGGCGTCCACGACGTACAGGTTGTCGACGTCGTGCACCCGGCAATACCGGTCGACGACCGACGTCTTTGGATCGTTGCCCATACGGCAGGTGCCTGCCTGGTGCTGGCCGCCGCTGAGCCCCAATCCGGGGACGGTCCGCCACGTCCTGGTGGCGCCTGCCTCCCGGACCCAACGCTCCGCCTGCCGGGAAAGGAATTCGCAGACCTCGATCGTGTGCGGGTGCTTGCCGCCGGACAGCCGCGCCACCGGGATTCTCCAGTAATCCCGCACCTTGGGATCAACTTCCACCCGCGCGTGGAACGTCGGTATCTCCTGGACTGGTCCCTTGACGCTGATCGTGCGGCGGTACCAGGTCCGCATGTACTCTTTGTGGGCGTGACCCCACGGTTTCACTTCCCGCGGGATTTGTCCGACGAATTGGTACGGCAGCCGTATGAACTCGTTGGCCAGCATGCCGCCGCCGGTGAGGCCTGCGTTGCCGTGGTTGAAATCGCAACAGGCGATCCCGGCGCCAGGCCCGACATCGTCGTAACAGTCAAACGGCAGAAGCCCCATCGCGCCGGTGTAGGCGTGTCCCTGGAGGTTACGCCCCACCCAGTCGTGGTTATTGCCGATGCCCTTCGGGAATCGCTTGCTCTTCGAGTTCAGCAGCAGCCGGGCGGATTCGATCGCCCCGCCGGAGACGACGACCCGATCCGCGGTCTGCACCTGCTGGTGGTCGTCCTCATCGATATAGACCACGCCTTTCGCCCTGCCTTGCGCATCGAGCAGGATCTCCTTGACGATCGCGCCGGTGCGTAATTGGCACCGGCCGCTCGCGAGGGCCATGGGGATGACCGTGTTCTGCGTGCCGCACTTGGCGTTCACCTCGCACGCGAAGCCCACACACCAGCGGCACCGCATGCACGACGGCCGCCCCCCGTAGGGTACGCTGTTCCGCAGCATCGGAATGTCAAAAGGATGGAGTCCCAGGCGCAGGGCGGCGGGCTTGAGGACCTCATACTCGCGATTGGGTGGCAGCGGCGGCATCGGCAGCGGCTTGCGGCGCGGCGCCTTGAACGGGTCCGGGCCGACATCGCCGGATACGCCGATCTCCCACTCCGCTTTCTCGTAGTAGGGTTCGAGGTCGTCGTAGGTGATCGGCCAGTCTTCGAGCGTGGAATCGGCCATCGCGCCGTAGGTGGACTTGAGACGAAAATCCTGAGCCATGAACCGCCAGGCCATGGCCCCGTAACTGGCGGTTCCGCCGCCGACGCACATCGCGTTGTTGTTGTAGGGACCGCGGCTGGGGTAGACGATGGATTCCTTCCCCTGTTCGTCCACGAAAACGCGAGGATTGCGGTCGTCATCGGGGCCGAACGAAGCACCCAGAACCGAGGTGCGCTGGTTGCGAAGGTCGTCTTTCCGGCACTCGGCCGCGGTCACCCACCGTCCGCGCTCGAGCAACACAACCTCCATGCCGGCGCAGGCAAGTTCCTTCGCGACCACGCCGCCGCCGGCGCCCGAACCGATCACCACGGCTTGTACATGGGGTAGGGGCATAACTCTTCTCCTCGGCGCTTTCTAGAGGGACACTGACCTGCGCGGTCCACATCGGCGGCCTCGAAGCGCCACCGGGCCGCCGGTCGCCGCTCGCACGTCGTATTGCTCGCGGCCGCGCACCGGGGGGTTCGGAATGCCGAGCATGGCCCAACTCACGGCGTCCGGGTTGCCTCCGTGCCGGGGATCTCCGTAGTAGGACTGCATCACGTGGTCCCGCAGCAGCCGGAAAAACGGCGTCGGCTCGCGCTCCGAAAGCAGCGCGTCTTGGACGGCGGCGCTCAGTTCCGGGAAGGGCCGGCCGTACTTCGCCCGGGCGGCGTTATCCATTTCTCCCAACCCATCCCGGTAGTTTTCGAGCCAATGGGCGTAGGGGCCGGCCAGGCAGCGGTCCACAAAACGGGCGGCGCCCACGTCTCCGGCGCCCGGGAAATCGTCGCGCGGGATGATCCGGTTGGCGGCGGCGGCCAGGGTCGCCGCCTCCGCTGTCGAGAGGACCCGATAGGGGGACCCGGCGCCTCCGCAACCGGCGGCGGCTGCGGCGGCAGCCGAACCGGCGGCCGCCAGGAATCGCCTTCTTCCGAGAGTTTTTGATCTTTTCATCCCATTTTGATATCTATCATACTCCCCGAACGCCGGAATCGGAGAAGAGCCTTAAGGGCGCGGCCTCTACGCCGCCCGGCGCCGGTCTCACCGGCTGGCCCGGACCACCCGCGCGGCGATGTCTCCCCAGAACTCCGGCGGCTTCATCTCCAGGCCATGGCCGAAGTGCCGGAGATGGCGAACGTTCGCCCTATCACGCCGGATTGTCACCCCTTCTGACGTGTTCCACCAGTCGATCTCATAGTCGCCGTCGCCAAGCCCGGCGAGGTTGACGCTCGCGGCCGCCTGGTTTTCGCCCCTCACCGTCTTCCCGCCGAGGATGCGGAAGGCCAGCGGATCGTGGATCCACACGAGGGCACGGTCCTCGGCGACCAGGCCATATACATTCAACGTCACCGGCAGGCTCGGGCGCGAAAGGCGCGCCGGCTTCCATTTCCGCGCCGCGAAATCCTCCCCGTCGACGAACTTCGCCATCGGCGTGTAGCGCCGGTACAGGTTGTACGGCTCGATGTAGTTGTGCCACCACCAGTACATCCCGGTCCCCGCCGCTCCACTTACTGCGGTGGCCCACAGGCAGTCGTGAAAGTGCTTTCCCTCCGGATCGACGCTGACGGGACCCTCGATCCCCTGCTCGCCGAAGAAGAACGGCTTGCCGAAGCCGCGCATCAGGTGATCCGTGTCCTGCAAGGAATACTCGGCCGCGTCGTATTCCGGACCGAAATACGAATGGGCCTGCACGATATCGATTTCCGGCACGGCGAACGTCTCCCGGTCGCGCCAGCTTGTCGTAACCAGGTGCCCCCACGGATCGATGCGTTTGAGGTATCCGCCCATCTCGCGGTGCCAGGCCGCCGACGCCTTCGAATCGAAGCCGTCCATGTTGTCAATCTCGTTCCACAGCTCCCAGGCTGCCAGGTTGGTGGTCCATCCCCAGCGGGCGACGCTGTAGCGGAGCCGGCGCCGCGTAAGTTCGCGGGCCGCCGGGTCCGTCAGGTAGTCCCGGGGTTGGGCGCACGGTCCGCCGTTGGCCGCGTTATAGGGATTCCGCGGCCAGCGGTGCTTCATCCGCTCCTCCCACCAGACCACCATCTCAAAGGTAAGCTGCCAGCGGATGTTGAGCCGTTCGCACAGCCTGGCCACGTAGTCGAGCCGCCAGGCGGATTCGAGGTCGTAGCGCCCCAGGCCGGTCGCCTGGGTCTCCAGCGGGAAGCCGGCGAAGCTGCCGTCTCCGGGCCGGGCGACGATCGACGGATTCTGCGGTACGTAATACTCCTGCCACAGCCGCACATAGTTGCCTCCGGCGGCGGCGAGCTTCCCGAGCAGCCGGTCGTAGTAATAAGTGCCCTCTCGTCTCTCGTACATGCACAGGTTCTGTCCGATCGGGAAGAACACCCTGCCGGACGGCTCTTCAAGATACCCCGGGTTACGAGGGCTCACGCGAATTACTCCCGGCCGGGCGCCCGGGCGGATGGTGAACGTCACCTCCCGGCTGCGCCATGCGCCTTTGGAATCCCTCAGCTCCAGAACGGCGCGGTGAACTCCCGTTTCGCCGCTCGAGAACCGCACCCGCCAGCCGGGCCTGCCCTTCGGAGTGAGCTTCTCCACGCGGTCCTTGCCCCCGGCCTCCGGATTGGCGATGCCGCGCCGGTAATCCTGAAACCAAAAACCGGGAACACGCACTGGTATGCCCGACGGCGGCGTGACGGTCGCGTCGAGTGCGGCGACGTCTGGGTCGAACGGATTCTCCGGCGCCCGCTCCGGCGTCAACGCGATCTCGACCATTTCGTGCTGCCGGACCTCGGGCGTCAGCACGTCCGGCTCCGCTGCGGCGGACACGGCTATCCGGCACAGAAACGACACGGCCATCAGTAGGCGAGCGTGATTCATAAACACGATCTCCAACGGAATCAAGCCCATGGTATGCGATGGAGCGATGAGCGGAATCGCTGCGGCCGTCCCGGCGGCCGCTCCGGCCGGCGCGGGATAATGAAAGGGGATGTCCTTCGACGGCATGCGCGTGTTGGCTCTCGAGAGCCGGCGCGCCCAAGAGATCGCGCAGCTCATCCGCAACCAGGGAGGCGAGGCGTTTGTCGCGCCCTCGATGCGCGAGGCTCCGCTCGAGAATAACAACGACGCCTTCGCCACGGCCGAGCGGCTGTTCGCCGGCGAGTTCGACACCATCATCTTCCTGACCGGCGTGGGCGCCCGGGCGCTGAACAAGCTGCTCGCCGAGCGCCACCCGCCGGAGCGTTTCCGCGACGCCTTGCGCCGGATGACGGTGGTCGCCCGGGGACCCAAACCGGTGGCGGCGCTCCGGGAAATGGACGTGCCCGTGGCTGTCCGCGCTCCGGAGCCCAACACCTGGCGCGAGGTCCTGGCGGCGCTCGACGAACGCCTCGACGGCCGGCGCATCGCCGTTCAGGAGTACGGCCGTTCCAACCCCCGGCTTCTCGACGCGCTGCGGCGGCGCGGGGCCGAGGTCACCGCGATTCGCATCTACCAGTGGGACCTGCCCGAGGATGTCGGACCGCTGCGCGAAGCGGCCCGCGGTTTGGCGGCTGGAAGGTTTGATGTCGCCGTCTTCACCACGCCCAACCAGGTCGTCAACCTCTTCAGGATCGCCGAGGAGGAGGGCATCGCCGGACCCGTGCTCGACGGTCTGCAAAGCTGCCTCGTGGCGTCGATCGGACCCTCCACGTCCGAAATGCTCCAGTCGTACGGTGTCCAGCCCGACATGGAGCCGAGCCATCCGAAGATGGGGTTCCTCATTAAGGAAGCCGCCGGGCAGGCGGCCGTTTTGCGCGCGCGGAAACGCCGCCTCCGGGGAGAAGGCGAATGAGCGAGACGAAAAGCAGAAGCCCCTGGGCGCAGGTGGGACGGTACACACAACTGGCGGCCGTCCTGCCCGCGTGCGTCTTTGCCGGGTACGCCATCGGCTACTGGCTGGACAAGCGGTTCGGGACCTCGTTCCTCTATCTGGTCTTTCTGCTGCTCGGCATCGCGGCGGGCTTCGTCGAACTGATCCGCGAAGTACAAAAGGAGCCGCGTGACTGACGTTTTGAACGGCGACGAGCTGCACTACCGGACGGCTCTGCGCCGGATCTACCTCCACACGGTGGTCGTGGCGGCGGCCGGCGCGGTGTTCGCCTTCTGGCAATGGGGCGTCGCCGCCGGGGTGGGATTCCTGGTGGGGGCGTCCATCTCGGCCGTCAACTTCCGCTGGCTTCACCGGCTGGTGGATTCGCTCGGGCCGCAGCCGGAGACGCAGCCGGCGAAGAAGCCGCGGCGTGTCTCGGCGGTGTTCCTCGGGTCCCGGTATCTGGTTTTCGGCCTGGCCGGCTATGTTATAGTTAGGTACTTTAAGATCAGCATTATGGCCGCGCTGGTCGGACTTTTTGTGGCCGTGGCGGCGGTTCTGATCGAGATCCTTTACGAGTTAGTCTATGCCCGAACATGAGTTGTGGGTCACCGCGCTCTTCAACAACTATCTTTCCGGCCCCGCGCGGGGGATCTTGACATTGGCGGGCCTCCCCGCCGCGGAGCGGCCGTGGGCCAACTTCGTCACGCTCCAGATCGTAGTCTTCCTCTTCCTGGTGGTCGTCTTCGCGCTGCTCCGGCCGCGCTTGTCGATGGACCAGCCGGGCAAGTTGCAGCACTTCTTTGAGATCATCTACACCTTTCTCAAAGGCCAGTCGGAAGAGATCGTCGGTCACGACGGGCCGAAGCACCTCCACGCCTTCGCCACGGTCTTCATCTTCATTCTGTTCGCGAACCTGCTGGGCGTGCTGCCGCTGTTTGAATCGCCCACCATGTTT
>CAYRPT010000036.1:0-12929 GCA_964425895.1 uncultured Solibacteraceae bacterium
CCCCGCGGTGGCGTTCACGGCCTCGGCCTCCGGCGGCAACTGGCTATCGGTGAGTCCAACCAGTGGCAACGGCTCGGGGAATCTCAGCGTCTCCGTGAATCCCGCCGGCCTCTCCGCTGGTACGTACAACGGCACCATCACGGTGAAGGTGACCGGCGCCGCCGACAAGACGGTGGCGGTTACGCTGACCGTGTCCTCGGTTCCGACCTTGACCGTGAGCCCCGGCCAGCTCACGTTCAACTACCAGGTGGGCGGATCCAACCCGGCGTCGCAGAACGTGAGCGTGCAGGCCACCGTGGCCAGCGACTTCACGGTGAGCACAACCGGCGGAGCCTGGCTTTCGGTGAGCCCAACCAGCGGAACAACAAACCGGACGCTGACGGTCTCGGTGAATCCGTCCGGTCTGGCCCCGGGTACCTTCGGCGGCACCATCACTGTTACCGCGCCCAACGCGAGCAACAGCCCACAGACGGTGAACGTAACCTTGAACGTGACCGAACCGGTGACGATCACTCCCGCTCCCACCGCGCTGAGTTTCAGCGCGCAGTTGGGCGGAACGGCCCCGCCGGCGCAGACCCTGCGAATCACCGCGAGCCAGCCGACCTCGTTCAACGCCACGGTGAGCGGCGGCAACTGGCTGTCGGTCACCCCCGTGAGCGGCACCACGCCGCGGACGCTTTCGGTCTCGGCCAACCCGACCGGACTGGCGGCCGGGACCTATAACGCCACCATCACCGTCAACGCCCCCGGCGCGACGAACTCGCCCCAGCAGGTGAACGTGACGCTGACGGTTTCGAACCAGCCGGTGTTGAACGCCAACCCGTTGACGTTGGCCTTCAACTATGGCGCGGGCGGGCCGATGCCGGCGCCGCAGGCGGTCGACGTCACCGGTTCGGCGGCGCTCTCGTTCACGGCCGCGGACAACGCCGACTGGCTGTCCGTGACGCCGGCCGCCGGCACGACGCCCGGATCTGTTTCGGTCTCGGTGAACCCCCAGGGGTTGACCCCTGGCTCCTACAACGGCACGGTGACCATCACCGCGGCGAACGCCGGCAACAGCCCGGTAGCGGTGAACGTGGTCCTCACGGTCACCGCGGCCGGACCCAGCTTTACCGCCGACGCGGTTCTCAACGCCGCGAGCTTCGCGGAAGGCATGCCTCCGGCGGCCGGCGGCCTCGCGTCCGTCTTCGGCAGCTTCCTCGATACGCCGTATACCGCCGCGGGTTCGGTCCCGCTTCCAGCGGACCTTGCCGGGGTGCAGGTGAAGCTGCGCAACAAGACGGCGGGCGCCGGTCCGGTCCCCGGGGCAACGGGACAGCCGCGGGCGGCGGACGGAGACTACATCACGGCGCCGCTCCACTTCGTGTTCAACAGCCAGATCAACTTCCAGATTCCGTGGGGGCTTCAGCCGGGACCCGCGGAGATGGTCGTCTCGGTGAACGGCGCCGAAAGCGCGCCGGTGGAGATCCAGCTCGGCGCAACAGCCCCGGGCATCTTCATGGAGAGCCAGCACTTTACCGGGCCGTTCGCGGCCATCGCCTTCATGACGGACGGAACGCTGGCCTGGCCGGCCGGCTCCTTCCCCGGCGCCACCACCCGCCCGGTGAAGATTGGCGAGCCTCTCATCATCCTCGCGACCGGCCTGGGGCCGGTGACCGGTGAGCCGCCGGTGGACGGCGACGACAGCATCGACGACCAGGGCAACTGGGTGCGGCGCGACACCGCGACCATGCCGGCCGTACTCGTGGGCGGCCAGCCGGCTCCGGTGTTTTTCGCCGGCCTCTCGCCGCAGTTTGTCGGCGTCTACCAGATCAACCTGGAGAAGATCCCGGACACGGTTCAACCCGGGCCTCAAGTCCCGCTCGTAATCGAGATGAACGGCGTCCGTAGCCGGGAGGATGTCTTTATCGCGGTCGGCCCGGCGCAGTAAGGCCGCGGCGGCCGAATCGGTGACTGGCTCTGCTGTCCCAAGCCCACGGGCCGGCTCCCAAACGCCGGCCCCTCCGCCCGCGCGCGGAGAGCGTTGCCGGTCGCCGATTCCCGTTCATCGCCCCTGCCCGGCCGGCGGCTTGCTGTACACTTGACGCTTCGCATGCTCCTCGAGCTCACCGGCATCCGGAAGCGGTTCGGCGGTGTCACCGCGCTCACCGACGGCACGCTGACGGCCGGCGAGGGTGAGATCCACCTGCTGCTTGGCGAGAACGGCGCCGGCAAGTCCACGCTCATGCGGATGGTCGCCGGCATGTGCCAGCCCGATGGCGGACGTATGCTCTGGCGCGGTGCGGAAGTACGCCTGCGGCATCCCACGGAAGCCGCGCGGCTGGGCATTGCCATGGTCCACCAGGAGTCGCTGCTCGCCCCGCACCTGACCGTGGCCGAGAACATCTTTCTCGGACGGGAGCCCGCATCGCCGCTGGGCTTCATCTCCCGGCGCCGGATCGCCGCCGCGGCCGCCCGTCTGATCGAGGAGCACCGCTTCCCCCTGCAAGCGGAGTGGTGTGTCGGGCGCCTCAGTCCCGCGGGCCGCCAGCTCGTCGAGATCTGCCGCGCCATCCAGCATGGCTCCAGCCTGCTGATCTTCGACGAGCCCACCTCCGCGCTGTCCGGGAATGAGACGCGGGAGGTGTTCCGCCTCATCCGTTCGCTGCGCGAGCGCGGCATGTCGGTCATCTACATCACGCACCGCCTCGAGGAGCTGCGGGCCATCGGCGACCGCGTCACCATCCTCCGCGACGGCGCCACCGTCCACTCCGGTCCGCTGGCCGGCATCACGACGTCCGAGATCATCCGCCACATGGTGGGCCGCGAGGTCTCCGCCGGCGGTCGCCGCGCCGCGGCCGAACCGGGCGAAGAGGTGCTGCGGGTGGAGGGTCTGACGGCGGCGCCGTACCTCCGCGACATCGGATTCACGGTGCGTGCGGGCGAGATCGTCGGCCTGGCGGGTTTGATCGGGGCCGGGCGGACCGAACTCTGCCGCGCGCTCTTCGGACTGGAGCCGCTGGCCGCGGGGCGCATGCTTTGGGGAGGCCGCGAGGTGAAGTTCCGCTCGCCCCGCGACGCGGTCCGCGCGGGGCTGGCCCTCATTCCGGAGGACCGCCAGCAGACGGGCCTCGCGGCGCGGCTTCCGGTGAGCCATAACCTCACGCTGGCGAACCTCGAAGCCGTGAGCCGGGCGGGCGGCTTCCTCCACGGCCCCCGCGAGCGGGACGTCGTTGAGCGAACCGCGCGCCGGCTGGGAATCCGGATGAGCTCGTCACAGCAGTTGGCGGGACGTTTGTCGGGTGGGAATCAACAGAAAGTGGTCATCGCCAAGTGGCTGGTTCGGGGAGCGCGAGTGTTCCTGTTCGATGAGCCTACCCGCGGCATCGACGTCGGCGCCAAGGCGGAGGTCTTCGCCCTGATGGACCAGCTTGCCCGGGACGGCGCGGGAATCCTCATGGTGAGCTCGGAGCTGCCGGAACTGATCCTGATGGCCGACCGCATCCTCGTCATGCGCCAGGGGCGCATCGCCGGAGAACTCCCGCGCGGCGCCTCCCAGGAGGAGATCCTGCGGCTCGCCGCGCTTCCCGAGGAGGCCGTCGCATGAGCGCCCGCCCGGCCCCCTCGCCGGATCGCGCCGTGATCCAGCGTTTCCTCCCCTTCCTCACGCTGGTTGCGCTGTTCGTGACCCTGGCTCTGGCCTCGCCGCACTTCCTGACCGGGGTGAACCTCGCGAGCGTCGCCCGCCAGACGGCCGTCATCAACATCATGGCCTTGGGCATGACGCTGGTGATCGTCGCCGGCGGCATCGATCTCTCGGTCGGATCGATTCTGGCTTTCGGCGGCCTCCTGGGAGCCATGGCCATGGCCGCCGGTTGGGGCGTGCCGGCGGGGATCGCCACCGGCATCGCGACCGGAGCCGCCTGGGGCCTGATCAACGGACTCGTTGTCACGCGCCTGCGCATCGCCCCGTTCATCGTCACCCTCGGGACCATGGGCATCGTGCGCGGCATCGCGCTGATCATCTCGAACGGCCTCCCCGTCCATGACGTTCCCGCCGGCTTCTCGTTCCTTGGCGACGGCCAGGTGGCCGGGCTGCCCTTCGCCTTGATCCTGGTGATCCTCTGCGCCGCCGCCGTTCATGTCATCCTCGAATACACCCGGCTGGGCCGGTATGCCTTCGCCATCGGCTCCAACCCGGAGGCGGCGCTCTACGCCGGCGTGCCCGTGGCCTTTCACACCACCGCGGTGTACGCCGTGTGCGGGCTGCTGACGGGCCTGGCGGGCATGGTGGAAGCGTCGCGCCTGATGACGGGCCAGCCCACGGCCGGGATGACCTATGAGCTCCAGGCGATTGCCGCCGTCGTCATCGGAGGCGGCAGCTTGCGCGGTGGAGAGGGCGGCGTCGTCGGCACCTTGACCGGCGGGTTCATCATGGGCCTGCTGGCCAACGGCAGCGACCTTCTCGGCATCAACCCGTATCTACAGCAGGCGATCATCGGGGCGGTGATCATTCTGGCCGTGGCCGTGGACGAGCTTCGAAAACGCAAGCTCGGCGCCTGAACGGCCCTCACTTCGCTTCGAGCGAAACCGAGCTGAAGATCAGCGCCAGTTCGCGCCGGTCCGCCGGGCCCGGAGGGATGGCCTTATCGGCGGAGAACACGACAAGAACCGTGTCACCCGCCAGGACCGCGGACGGAACGTCCCGGCTGTAGATGTACTCGCCGGGCTTCGCGTAGGTTTCCGGAGGCAGGATCACGCCGCCGACATCCGCCGACAGGCTGAGTGGGCCCAGTTGGGCCGTCACCGGCTCCGGCAGGGCGAAGCGGAGCGACAGCACCGCCCCCGTCCGCGCCGCACCCTCGGGGACTCCGAGAGCAACCGCGAACCGCTTTGCCGCCCAGCGCCAGGCCTCCTGCTCGATGGAATGAAAACCCTCCTTGAGCTGGGCCGCGGACGCCGGGTCGGCCGCGTGGACGGTTGACGAGAGCCGCGCCACGGGAGCCGGTTCCGTGTCCTCGATCGTGATGGCGTCCGGTTTCCGGCAGGCGGCGAACGCCATGAGAAGCGCGGCGCCGGCAACCAGCGGCCGCTCGTGCGGGATCCTCAGCATCGTTCCACTTCCACGAGACAACTATAGAACGCCGGGCCGCCCCCTTCATCGGTGAGGCGTTCGGCGGTCAGCGCGTTGGTGGTTGTGCCTCCGGCGTACCGCGCCCAGCGCACCGACGGCGAAGACACCACGCCGGGATGCACGTCGGAAGTCACGCGGGCCTCCAGTTCGCATGCTCCGCGGCCGTTGAACACGCGCAGGCGGTCGCCGTTCGTGATGCCCCGCGCTTCCGCGTCGCGGGGATGCATGTCGAGCTGGGCGCAACGGGCATCCACCGCCGGCCGGTTGCCGAAGGTCGAGTTCAGACCGTCGTCCGCCTTCGGGGTCACCAACTCCAGGGGATAGCGCATCCGAAGCTCAGGGTCGCCCAGCCGCGATTCGACCGGCGGCTCGTAAGCCAGCGGTTCCGCCTCGATGCGGCACCGGCCGGTGGGAGTTCCGAACCCGCCGCCGGCGAACGGCAGGAAAGCCTCCCCGGCCGGCGCGACGTTCAACCGGATGAACCGCTGGTTCTCCAGCCGGTCGAGCGTGATGCCCTCGAGATGCGGGTGCCCGGAGTCGAGCGCTTGCCGGATCACGTCGTCCTCGCTATCCCGAAAGCAGGACTCCTCGAAGCCCATGCGCTGCGCCAACGCCCGGAAGACCTGGAAGTTGGACCGCGCTTCGCCCGGGGCCGACAGCGCGGGCCGCGCCATCTGGGCGTAGTAATGCCCGTACGCAAAGTACAGGTCGGTGTGCTCCAGAAACGTCGTGGCGGGCAGCACGATGTCGGCGTAGCCGGCCGTATCCGTGAGGACCTGCTCCAGGACCACCGTAAACAAGTCCTCCCGGCGCAAGCCGGCCAGCACGGCGCTCTGGTTGGGGGCGATGGCCGCCGGATTCGAGTTGTACACCACCAGGGCATGGACGCGCGGGCCGTCCAACGCGGTCAGCGCGCTCCCGAGTTGCGCCATGTTGACCAGGCGGGCCGGCCGTCCCAGCGGAGAGCGCTCCTGGAGATCCTCGCGCTGAAGCGCCGGGTAATTGAACCGGAAGGCGCCCGAGGTGGTCAGCAGGACACCGCCCGCAGCCTCGCGCCAGGCGCCGGTGATCACCGGCAGCAGAGCCACCGCGCGGACCGCCGCGCCGCCCCGTTCGCTCCTTTGAACACCGTAGTTGAGCCGGATTACGGCGGGCCTCGTCGTGGCGTACTCGCGGGCCAGGGCGGCGATGTCGCCGGCCGGGATGCCGGTAAGCGCGGCGGCGCGCTCGGGCGGATACCCGGCGGCCAGGGTCCGCAGCTCCCCGGCGCCGTCGGCGAATCGGGCCAGGTAATCCGCATCCTCGAGCCGCTCCCGAAAGATGACGTGCATCATGCCGAGCGCCAGGGCGAGATCCGTTCCCGGCTGGATCGAGTAGTGGCGATCAGCGGCGGCCCCGGTCCGGTTGCGCACCGGATCGATCGTGTAGAAGCGGGCGCCCCGCCGGCGGGCCTCGACGATGAACGGCCAGAGATGAACGCTGGTGCCCAGGATGTTGGCGCCCCAGGCAAGTATCAGCTTCGCGTTGGCGAACTGCTCGGGATCCGTCCCGTAACGCGTTCCGTAAGTGGCGTTGAGCGCGGCGGTACCGGCCGCGGAACAGATGGTGCGGTCCAGACGCGAGGCGCCCAGACGATGGAAAAAGCGGCGATCCATCGATGCGCCCTGCAGCAGGCCCATCGTGCCCCCGTACGAGTACGGCAGCACGGACTCGGAGCTGTGGACCTCGCTCACCTCCTGGAGCCGGACCGCGATTTCGTCCAGGGCTTCGTCCCAGGTGATCCGCGCGAAGCGCCCCTCGCCCTTGGCGCCGATCCGCCGCCGCGGATAGAGAAGACGGTCCGGGGAATACTCCCGTTCAAGGTAGCGCGTCACCTTGGCGCAGAGGAATCCGCGGGTCACCGGGTGAGCCGGGTCGCCGCGCAGGCGCGTCGCGCGTCCGTCCTCGACGGTGACCAGGACGGAGCAGGCGTCCGGACAATCCAACGCGCAGATCGAATGGCGGATTTCTGATGCCAGGAGAGCGCCCCCCTTCGATGTATTGTATCGCCGCGCCGCCGGGCGCCACGGGGAAGCTCGCGGGGGAGTTGACGGCGCGCCGGAGGCTGCTGCATCTTGTGGAGGGAGCCACCGGCCATGCAGAGTATCCAGAAGAAGAACGTCCTTGTCACCGGAGCCGGCCGGGGAATTGGCAAGCGGCTGGCCCTGGGTTTCGCCGGTCAGGGCGCCCGCCTCGGATTGATCGCCCGGAGCAAGACGGAACTGGATCTCACGCAACTTGAGATCGAACATGGGGGTGGCACCGCCATCCGCTTGCGAGCCGACGTCGTGCACTTCGCGCAGATCCGGGCCGCGGTGGAGCGGATGCGGGCCGCCTTCGGGGAGATCGATATCCTGATTTGCGGCGCCGGAATCCTGGGCCCGATCGGGCCGATGTGGAGTTGCGATCCCAAGGCGTGGGCCGCCACAATCGAGACCAACCTTCTGGGAGTCATGAATACCTGCCGCGCGGTTCTTCCGTCGATGGTGGAACGCCGCTCGGGCAAAATCCTGGTGCTGGGCGGCGGCGGGACAATGCGTCCCCGGCCGAACTTCTCGGCTTACGCGGCGTCGAAGGCGGCCGTCGTGCGGTTCGTCGAAACCATGGCGGAGGAAGCGGCGGATTACAACGTCCAGATCAACGTCCTCGGACCCGGCTCCACCTACACCCATATGACCGACGAAATCCTGCGGGCGGGAGAGCGGGCCGGTGAACGCGACTTGGAAGAGGCCCTCCAGGTGCGCAGGAATGGCGGAGTCTCTCCCGACCGGCAGATCGAACTCGCCCTGTTTCTCGCCTCCGAGGAAGCGAACCACATCAGCGGACGCCTCATCCACATCCGCGACAACTGGAAGCGCCTCCGCCACGCCGACCTCCACCCGGAGGTCTACACGCTGCGAAGGGTGCGACGGGTCTAGCCGCGAGAGGGACCGCGGTCCTGGCCGGCGACTTGCTACGACGGAGGCGCGACCGCTGCCTGCACGGCCGGCGCCGGTGCTTCGGGAAGCGGGTTGAACTTCACCGACACGAGTTTGGAGACGCCCGGCTCCTGCATGGTGACACCGTAGAGCGATTCGGCGGCTTCCATGGTCGATTTCGCATGGGTGATGACCACGAACTGTGTCTGGTGAGCCATGCCGCGCAACAGGCGGATCATGCGCCGGATGTTCGCTTCGTCGAGCGGGGCGTCCACTTCGTCGAGAACGCAGAACGGACTCGGCTGGAACTGGAAAATGGCCATCAACAGGGCCAGCGCGGTGAGCGCCTTCTCACCGCCCGAGAGGAGCAGGACATTCTGGAGGCGCTTGCCCGGAGGCGACGCCACCACGTCGATCCCGCTCTCGCCGGGGTTTTCCGGGTCCGAGAGCCGCATTTCGCCGACGCCTCCGGCGAACAGCGTCTGGAAGGTTCGCTTGAAGTTCTCGTTGATCACTTCGAAGGCGTTGGCGAAGCGTTTGCGGGTTTCCGCGTCGATGTCCTTGATCGCCTTCTCGGTGTCGCGGATCGAATCGAGCAGGTCCTGCCGCTGCGCGTTGAGGAAGTCGTACCTCTGCCGCGCCTCCTCATACTCCTCGAGGGCCGCGGGGTTCACCGGGCCGAGACCCTCAATCCGTTCCCGGATCTGCGCCAGCCGGTCCTCCGCCTCCGCCAGGGCGACTTCATCGATCTCGTCCGGTTCAGCGGAGGCCACATCCGGAAGCGTCATGCGGAGTTCCCGGATGCACGTCTCTTCCAGGTACTTCAGATCCGCGCGCCGCTCGGCCAGCGCTACTTCAATCTGCGAGCGGCGCTCCTGCGTCTCCTGCACTTCGGCGCGCAGCCGCCGGAGATCTTCCTCCATGGCGGCCAAATCCTCGCGCAGGGCGCCTTCCCGGTTCGACAACTCGCCGGCCTCGACGGCGATCGCGGCTAACGATTGCGTAAGCCTGGCGGACAGCCCTTCGAGCTCCACGTTGCTTTCAATCAGCCGTTGGCGCTCGGCGCCAAGCCGCCCAAGTTCCCCGGCCACCTCCTGAAGCCGCCGCTCCAGTTCGGCGCGCTGTGACCGAAGCCGCTGCCGCGCCGCCTGCTCGGCGCGCCCCCGCTCCTCACACCCGGCGAGTTGCACTCGCAAGGCCGAATGCTCTTCGCCCAGCCGGCCCACCCGGTCGCGCATCTCTTCGAGGGCCGCGCGAGCCTCTTCGAGCGCCGTCTCCTCGGCCCGCCGCTGCGTTTCTTTCTCCTCGATCCGGGTCACGAACTCGCCACGCTGCGCCGCGGCCTTCTCCCGCGCCTCCGCCAGCCGGGCGAGCTCCTCGGCGGCGATCGAGCGGCGCTGTTCGGCGCGCCGCCAGTCCTCGGCCAGTTTTCGCGTCTCGCCTTCCGAGGCGACCACTTCCTTCTCGTGATGTTGCTGCTCGGTCCGCAGCCGCTCGAGTTGTTCGCCGAGGGCGGCGATTGCGGACTCAAGCTCCTCAACTCCCGCGGCAGCCTCAGCGAGGCGCTTCTCCTGGCTGGTCAGCGTCGCCGTCAGCTCGCGCAGCTCGCGCTTGAGCGCCAGGGGGCCGCTGGCGGTCTTCTTCCCGCCGGAGACGGCATAGCCGTGATAGCTGACACCGTCGGGCAGCAAGAAGTGGAAGTCGGGGTACTGAAGCGCCAGGCGCCGGGCGGCTTCGTGGGATTCGGCGATCAGACAGCGGGCCAGACGCGGCAGGAGCTCGGCCGGGGCATGAGTCAGGCCGTTCGTCATCCGCAGCACCTGTGACAGCCGGGCCACAATGCCGGTCTCGGGGCCGAGCGGAGGTTCGGGAGGCGCCGCGCCGAAACCGGCGTCCGGCTCCGGGTGCACGAGGAAGGTGGCCCGGCCGTCGAGGTCGGAGCGCATCAGATCAACACCTCGGCGCGCCTGCTCCCAATCCTTCACCAGGATGTACTCCAGCTCGTCGTGCAGGAACTCCTCGGTGGCCTTCTCGAACTCCGGGTCGACCTCAACGAAATCCGCCAGTACGCCGAGCGGAGCGATTCCCGTCTGCCGCCCCCGCTCGATGGCCGTGAAGAAGCGCTTCACCGACTCCGTCGTGTAGGCACGGTGCGAGAGAATTTCATCGAGCGACTCCCTCCGTGCCCGCAGGCGGGAGGTGTCCGAGCGCAGCGTTTCCAGCGCGCGGCGCGCCTCAGTCAAACGCGCCCGCAGTTGGTTCAGCGACTCCTCGACGCGCCGCCGCTCTCCGGCCACCGCTTCGAGCTCCGCGCGCTGCGTCTCGAGCTTCTGCTCCGCGTCGCGCCGGGCCGCCGTCAGCCGCTCGGCTTCCTCCGCGGAAGCCTGCCGTTCGCGATCGGCGCGCGTGGCGTCCCGCCCGATGGACGCGAGATACTCCTCAAGCTGCGACAACTCCGTGCGGAGCTGGGAAGCTTCGCCCAGCAGCCGGAGCACGGTGCGCCGGGTACTTTCGATCCACTCTTCGCGCTCGCGGAACCCGGCTTGCGCGGCGTCGCGCTCGCGCCCCTTCTCAACCAGCGCCTCGCGGGCCGCGGTGGTCTCGGTATCGAGGGCCTCCAGGGTCCGCTCGTGGGCCTCGCACTGCGACTCGACCTCCCCGCGCTGCCGTTCGAGGGTCTGCGTTTCCGTTTCTCCCTGCGTCAGGCGGAGCTCGATGTCGGAGACCTGGCGGACCTGCGATTCGAGACGCCCTCGGGTCCGTTCGCTTTCCACCTGCAATTCCGCCTGGCGGGCGCGTGCTCCAGTGAGCTGCCGCTCGACGTCGTAAGCCTGCCGCTGCGTTTCCGACTGGGCCGCTTCCCGCTCCCGGACGCCCGCCGCCCGCTGCTGAAACGCCGCGTTCGCTTCGTTTAACTCGAGCACCGTGCGGGCGGCGTCCCGCTCGAGCAGCCGGAACCTGCCGGCCAGTGTGCGGCGCAGTTCCACCAGGAGCTCCTCGCGGAGCTTTCGGTACCGCTCGGCCTTCTTGGCCTGCCGGTTCAAGGAGTTGACCTGGCGCCCGACCTCCTCGAGGATGTCGAACACCCGCGCCAGGTTTTGGCGCGCGCCTTCCAGCTTGGCCTCCGCGAGCTTGCGCTTCGTTTTGAACTTGCTGATACCGGCCGCTTCCTCGATGACCGCGCGGCGATCTTGCGGCCGCGAACTGAGGATCTGGCCGACGCGCCCCTGCTCGATGATGGCATAGGATTCCGGACCAAGCCCCGTGCCCAGAAACAGATCCTGAATGTCCCGAAGCCGGGCGAGCTTGCCGTCGATCAGGTATTCGCTCTCACCGGACCTGTAGAGGCGCCGCGTAATAGTGATCTCGCGCGTTTTGTGATGGCCGTTGGTCCCCTTGGTTCCGTTGATCCCGTTGGCGCCATGGATACCGTGGTGTTCGTTCGAGGTCTCCAACTCGTGGAAGGCATGTCCGCCATTCCCCGGGGCATCCTGATGGATGGCAGCCGCATGCCAGGCGGGGTCTACGAGGGTCATGGTCACCGACGCCATCCCGAGAGGCTTCCGGAGAGATGTGCCGGCGAAAATCACATCCTGCATCCGACTTCCGCGAAGACTCTTCGCGGATTGTTCGCCTAGAACCCAACTGATGGCATCGCTCAGGTTGGATTTCCCGCAACCATTCGGACCGACGATGGCCGCGATCCCGCCCCCGTTGAACCGCATCTCCGTGCGGTCGCAAAAAGACTTAAAGCCTTGTAGTTCAACGCGTTTTAGTCTTAGCAAGAAACGATACCCTCTTCTGTTCCGACCTTATCCGGCTGCACAGCCTTTCAGGGCACGTCGCCCGCGTCTCGGGGGGTAGACGCCTTCATCGTACCCGGGATTCCAGAAAAAGTAAAGGGTTATCTCTACAGGATGATGAGCAGCACTGTCAACATGCCACAAAATGTAGTATGCCTATGTCATACGAGGCATGTCCGGCTCAAGGCCGGCCGCATTCCGGGGGCGAAGGCATCAACTTCGCGCGCGAGTTGAACGTCGATGGAGGCGCGCTCTATCGAGGCTGGGCCGGCGGGCGCCCTCACGAACGGGTAGAAGCTTGAGCGCCGCCTTCTGCGCGCTGGCGCCTGAGCGCATCGGCCGCCACGAACCGCGCTTCCACATGCGCTGCAAAGTGTAGGTGGCCTCCGCCAGCGCCGGCAGGGGATCATCCCAGCGCACATCGGAGCAAGTGTTTCGCGCCGGCCCGAAGAACTTCCTCATCGCCTGCAGAGGCTGTTCGCTTTCCATCGCGTGCAGCAATCCGTAGGGGAATGGCCACCGGTAGCGCAGCCCTTTACGATAGCCCGCCTGGGCTGGCACATCGCCATCCATCGCCATGCGGCAGATCAGATAAGGGAAGTTCATACCGGCCTGAATCGAGAGATCCAATGTGCCCCAGAGCCGGCCGTTGATTTCCATCAGAATGGGTTCACCGGTCCCGTTGTCCCGCTTGAACTCCACCTGGGCCGGGCCATGCCAGTCCAAACGCCGCAGCAGCCTTTCTCCGGCCGCGGCCAATTCCGGGTCGTCCGTCGTCTCATTCAGCACTCCGATGCCGCCCCGTCCGGGATAGAGCACGATGCGCTGCTGTGTCAACACCGCCCGCGGTTCGCCTCGCCGGAACAGGAAGCAGCCGTCGTGGATGCGCCCGGGAATGTACTCCTGGACGAGCATGCGCCCCCAGGCCGGTTCCGTCCAAGGCCCCGGTCGCCGCTTGTTCCATCCCTGGATCAATGCCTCCGCCGAATCAGCGAACCACAGCCCTAGCCCGACTTTCGCAGTTCGGGGGTAGCACGGCAGCTAAACCTTGGAGAA
>CAYRPT010000037.1:0-12816 GCA_964425895.1 uncultured Solibacteraceae bacterium
TCACCGGCCCGGAGAGGGTTTACCTGTGCGCAAACGTATCCGCTTGCGCCGCCCGACCTTTCGTATTCCGGCTGGAACATCCGCGCCGCGTGGGTCACGACGATCCGCATCAGCTCTTCGGCCTTCTGCTCCTTGCCGGGACCCTTCGCCAGCACCGCCTGAACCGAATCCGCCCACCGCTCGCGGTTCGTCGCCAGGGCAAGGTTGCTCAAGAATGGGTTGGTGGTGACGCCCACCGCCCCGCGCTCGAGTCCGGCCTCCAATTCGCGCGGATCGGCGGAATCGTGCCACCAGGAGGTCTTCGTGTTGCGAATGACCCAATTCAGGTATCCATTGCTGTTCATGAGTACTCAGTCCTTCGGAAAATAACCTTCCCGGACGGGCGCGCCAATCGATCTAACCCGGTTCAACAATCTCCAGCGTGAAGCCGTCCGGGTCGTAGAAGTACGCGACGCGGGGCCGGTCGGGCCTCGACCGCATGGGGGCGCCGCGGAACACCACACCCTTGGCCTGCAACTCCTCATAGGTCCTGTCCACATCATCCGTCCAGAAGGCGATGTGGGCCGAGCCCACGTTGTTCGTGGCCATGTCCACTTGTACACCGGCCGGCGCGGCATACTGAATCAATTCGAGCCGGAACTCGCCCAGGTGGACAAAGGCGATCTTCAGCCGGGCCCCGGGCATCCCGACGATGGTCGAAATCCCGGGCCCCTCGGCGTCAAACCGCCGCTCGAGGCCAAATCCAAGAACGCCGGTGTAGAAGGCGATCGAGCGGTCGAGATCCTTGACCGTGAAACTTGTATGGTTGTGGCCCGTGATCATCGTCGACCCGGAATCTGTATTCTACCCCGGCGCGCCGCCGCCTCTGGCAAAGCCCCCTTGTCCGTGTACTAATGGCGAGGTAAGCCCAGGCTGCCTCGCCTCATCGCATAACTTCGAGGTAGCTGCCCGTGGAGGCATCCACGTACACGGAGTAGCCGCTGCGCGACACGCTTTCGCCCCACACCACGCGCCACGCGAGTCCCGGGTGCCGGTTGGTGAGTTCCAACAACATGAAGACCGGCAGGCCGGGGTACTTCTTCACGTATTCCCGGGTCTCTTCGCGGTTCGTGGCGACCTGAAGCGCCTTCTCGGAGCCGACCTTCAGCGCGGTCACCGGCCAAGGCTTATTGAGACTTCCGGTGAAGGTCTCTTCGTGGTCCTGGAAGACGCCTTCCTGGACCTTGCCGCCCACCTCGACAACCGAGAAGTTGAAGACGCCGACGCGATTCTTGCCGGGTGAATAGAAGCTGGCGCGCCACGCGCCGTACTTCCCGTCCTTAGGCGCGACCTCGGTGAGATGAAGATTCTCCAGCCGCAAGCCCATGGCGTCCGCCGACCAGCCGCGGGCGGCGGGGAACATCTTGAAGAAGGCGGACTGCCCGTCGATCGGCTCCGGCGGGGGCTTCGGCGATGCGGCCTGCTGTGGGGGGGCCTCGCCGCACCCGGCCACGAAAACCGCCAGGCACGCTATGGCGCGGAGGGAAGCCACTACTTTGCTGAAAACCATGATGCTTACGCCCGCTTCATTTTACTCAAGACTCAAAGGGGAATTCAGGCCCAGTGTGACATAATAAGGGCATCATTCGATCAGGAGGTCACCGATGAATCGATGGCGGCTTCTCAGGGGCTGCGCGGTGCTTTCCGCGGCGGCCTTGTTTGGCGTGACGTTGGCGATGGCGCAAACCCAGGGAGGTGGCGGCGGGTCAACCGGTGGCGGAGGGGGCGGCAACATTCCTGGGGGCGGTGGCGGGGGAGGCGGGAACATCCCATCGCGGCCGACCGAACCCCCGGGCGGTGTCGACCGGGACCGGTTCCCCCAGCAGGGCCCCGATTCCCGGCAGCAGTTCCCGGAGATGCGGCGGCCCATGTTCCTTCAAGGGAAGGTGGTCTTCGAGGACGGTACGCCGGCTCCGCCTAGCGTATTGATTGAGCGCATCTGCTCGGGGCGTCCGATACCCGAGGGCTACACGGATTCGAAAGGCCGGTTCAGTTTCGAGCTGGGGCGCAATGCGAACATCATCGCCGACGCGAGCACGAGCACCTTCGGGCGCGGCCCGATGGACCCAGGCGGCGCGTGGGGCGACAACACCGGGGGGTTCGGCGGCTTCGGCAACCAGGGAGGTGTGGGCGGCCTCTCGGAGCGGGATCTGGCCGGCTGCGAGTTGCGCGCCAACTTGCCGGGCTATCTCTCATCCTCGGTCGAGTTGACGGGACGCCGGATGTTCGATAACCCCGACGTGGGCACAATCATCCTCAAGAAGTTGGGCAACGTCGAAGGCTACACCATCTCGATGACGAGCCTTCAGGCGCCCAAGAAGGCCAAGAAAGCTTACGAGAGCGGCCTCAAAGAGGCCGGCAAGAAGAAGTTTGACAAGGCCCAGATTGAGTTGGAGAAGGCGGTAGCCGAGTATCCCGACTACGCCGAGGCCTGGTACTCCCTGGGCCAGATCTACCAGATGCAGAACAGCGAGGAGAAGGCCCGGGAAGCCTATGGCAAAGCGATCGCTGCGGACGGGAAGTACATGCAGCCGTACCTCAAGCTCGCGATGCTCGACGCCGTGAAGAGCGACTGGCGTCAGGTGGCGGATACGACCGGGCGGGTCCTGAAGGCGAACCCCTATGACTTCCCCGACGCTTACTTCCTGAACTCGATGGCGCACCTGAACCTCAACAACCACAGCGAAGCGGAAAAGAGCGCCCGGGAAGCCATCAAGATGAAGTACGACCAGAAACGGCCGCAGATCGAGCAGATTCTTGGCATCGCGCTGGCAAATCAGAATGATTTCGAAGAAGCGATGGTTCACCTGAAGAGGTACCTGGAGCTGGCTCCCGACGCCAACAACGCCCCGGTGGTCCGGCAGCAGTTGGCCCAAATCGAGCAGTTTGTGGGCCAGCAGAAAGGCAGCCAGGCGCCCCGCCAGGCGGTCGCCGCCGAGCAGCCGGCTTCTCAACCGTAGCGTCGAACCCGCCAATCGACCGCACTGGGCCGCTCCCCATGCTGATCCCGGAAGGGTGGCGGAAGGGCGCAGCTCCCCGCGCGAGAGGCGGGGGCTGTTTATCTCCGGGTTATCCTCGTAGTGCGGCATTGCGTCGAATGGTTGGAAACCGTTACGCTGAAAGCATCACACCCTGAATGCGAGGCTGGTTTGCGCATGGAATCGGCTGGACGCGGGATGCGGGGCGGCATTGATTTCGGCCTTCCGGGGGGGCGAGCTTAAGGCCGCGCATGTCCGCTCGCCGCTGACGCGGAAGCCGCAACGAAGGGCTGGGGATGCGGGGCGCGCCCAACCAAAGCGAGCCTGTCGCGGGAAGACGTAGCCAAACATGCTCAAGAAGAAGGACGAAACTTCCGAGGATCTGAATCCTCAAGAGACCTCCGAGTGGATTGAGGCCTTCGATCAGGTGGTCGACTCCGGTGGACCTGACCGGGCCGCGTACCTCCTGGACCGGCTGCTGCACCGGGCGGCCGGTTTCGGCGTGCACCCGCCTTTGACCCTCAACACTCCCTACGTGAACACTATTCCGGCCGAGGAGGAGGAGCCCTATCCGGGCGACCGGCAGATCGAACGGCGCATCAAGAGCCTCATCCGCTGGAACGCGCTGGCCATGGTCGTCCGGCAGAACAAGTACGACGACGGCATCGGCGGCCATATCTCGACCTTTGCCTCGCTCGCGACCCTGGTCGAAGTCGGCCAGAACCACTTTTTCCGGGCTTCCTACGAGGATCAGCCGGGGGACTTCGTCTATTTTCAGGGTCACGCTTCTCCCGGCATGTATGCCCGCGCCTATCTGGAGGGACGTCTCTCGGAGAAGCACCTGGCGAACTTCCGCCATGAGCTCCGCGATCATCCGGGCCTGTCGTCATACCCCCACCCTTGGCTCATGCCCGGATTCTGGCGGTTCCCGACCGTGTCCATGGGCATCGGGCCGATCAACTCGATCTACCACGCCCGGTTCATGCGTTACCTCGAGAACCGCGGTATCATTCCCGTGACCCCGCGCAAGATCTGGGCCTTCGTTGGCGATGGGGAATCCGACGAACCCGAGACGCTGGGCGCGCTGACGTTGGCGTCGCGGGAAAAGCTGGACAATCTTGTCTGGGTCGTCAACTGCAACCTCCAGCGACTTGACGGCCCCGTGCGCGGCAACGGCCAGATCATCCAGGAACTGGAGGCGGCGTTTCGCGGCGCGGGCTGGAACGTGATCAAAGTGATCTGGGGAGACGATTGGGACCGCCTGCTCGCGAAAGATGCCACCGGTCTGCTGGTGAAACGCATGGGCGAGTGCGTGGACGGCGAGTTCCAGAACTATAAGGTCAAGGGAGGCGCCTACGTCCGGCGGGAGTTCTTTGGCAAATACCCCGCACTGCTCAAGCTCGTCGAGGACATGAGCGACGACGAGTTGGCCAGGCTGCGCCGCGGCGGGCACGATCCGCAGAAGGTCTACAACGCGTATAAACGGGCCGTCGAGCACAAAGGCCAGCCCACGGTGATCCTCGCCAAGACGATCAAAGGATACGGCCTCGGCGAGGCGGGCGAAGGCCGCAACCCGACACACGGCCAGAAGAAGCTCAACGAGGACGAGCTCCGCTATTTCCGTTCGCGGTTCGAGATCCCGATTCCGGAGGAAGCCGTAACCACGGCTTCCTTCTACCGGCCGCCGGACGACAGTCCGGAGATGAAGTACCTCCACAGCCGCCGCAAGGGACTCGGCGGCTACATGCCGTCCCGGGACGTCAAGCCCATCAAGATCAAGGCGCCGGCGCTCGAGGAGTTCGCAGATGTTCTGGAAGGCTCCAAGGGACGCGAGGCGATGACCACTTCCGGGCTGACGAGCATTCTGCGGTCGCTGCTGAAGGACAAAGAGCTGGGCCGGTACGTGGTGCCGATCATTCCCGACGAGGCGCGCACCTTCGGCATGGAAGCTTTGTTCCGGCAGATCGGTATCTACGCGAGCCAGGGGCAGCTTTACAAGCCCGTCGACAGCGATCTGTTCCTCTTCTACAAGGAGGCCAAGGATGGTCAGATCCTGGAAGAAGGGATCACTGAAGCTGGTTCTTTGGCTTCGTTCACGGCCGCCGGCACGGCCTACGCCAATTACGGGGTGCCGATCATCCCGTTCTTCATCTACTACTCGATGTTCGGCTTCCAGCGTGTGGGCGACCTGATTTGGGCCTTTGCCGACTCCCGGGGCAAGGGTTTCCTCATGGGTGGCACCGCCGGCCGGACCACGCTGAGCGGCGAGGGGCTCCAGCACCAGGACGGCCACAGCGTTGTCCTGGCCAGCACCGTGCCCACCTGCAAGGCCTACGATCCGGCGTATGCCTATGAGATGGCCGTGATCGTCCAGGACGGCATCCGCCGGATGTACGAGGAGATGGAGGACTGCTTCTACTACATCACCCACTACAACGAGTTCTACGTGCAGCCTCCGATGCCGGCGGAGAACCGCGACGCCATCCGTGAGGGCATCGTGAAGGGACTGTACCTCTACCGTCCGGCCCCAAAAGGGAAGGTGGCGGCGCAGGTTTTCGGCAGCGGCCCCATTCTGAACGAGGCGCTGCGGGCGCAGGACATTCTTCAGGAGAAGTACGGGATTGCCGCGGATGTGTGGAGCGTGACCAGCTACAATGAGCTGCGGCGCGATGCGCTCGCCGTCGAGCGCTGGAACCGGTTGCACCCCGCCGAGGAACGCCGCCGCCCCTACATCAATGAGGTGATCGACGGGACGCGTGGTCCGATTATCGCCGCTTCGGATTACATGAAGATCGTTCCGGACCAGCTCTCGCCCTGGCTGGGATCGCGTCTGGTTTCTCTTGGCACCGACGGCTTCGGCCGGTCCGACAACCGTACGTATCTCCGGCGTCATTTCGAAGTGAACGCGGAATCGATCGCGGCCGCGGTGCTGTCGCGGCTCGCCCGAGACGGTAAGTTCGACGCGGCGAAAGCGATCCAGGTGTTCGCGGACCTCGGCGTCGATCCCGAGAAAGCGGACCCGGCCCGGGCCTAGTGTTTCAGCGGCGATAGCCGCCGCTGCGCCCGCCGGTCTTCTCAAGAAGATATAGATCCTGGATCTCGATGGACTTATCCAGGGCCTTCATCATGTCGTACACGGTGAGGGCAGCCACGGCCGCGGCCGTCAGCGCCTCCATTTCGACACCGGTCGGGCCGGTCGTGGCCGCGGACGCCTCAATTCGGACACCTGTGCTTTCGACCCGCACCTCCACATCGGCGTGCGTGAGCGCCAGCGGATGGCAGAGCGGAATCAGCTCGGAGGTCTTCTTGGCGGCGGCGATACCGGCGATGCGGGCCACCTCAAGTGGATTCCCTTTGGGGTTTTCGGGAAGTTTTGCCAGTACGGCGGGCAGAACGCGTACGAAGGCATGCGCCCGCGCGGTGCGCCGCGCCGGGGCCTTCCCGGAAACGTCCACCATGCGGGGCTGCCCCGACCGATCGTAGTGTGAGAGTTCGCTCATTTCAACAGCACGGGCATGGACTCGCCCGGCTCCCAGGACTCGCGCGCCGCATCCGCCACCAGAAAGACATTGGCCCGGGCGACGGCGGGCACGTCGCTCGAACCGCGCCACGGAATCGGCGTAAGCTCCGCACCGTCGGGACTGAGCCGCGCCGGCAGAAACCGGGTGAGACCCGCCGGGTGCCGGAAGACGGTGGTGAGCCGGGCGGGAAAAAACGGTAGTTCGAGTTGGCGGCGCCCGGCCAGAATCTCCAACGCGGCCTGGGCGAAAATCCGGAAGGTCACCATCGTGGACGCCGGATTCCCGGGCAGGCCGAAGAAGAAGCGCTCCCGCACGCGGCCGAACACGGTGGGCTGCCCCGGCTGGATGAGCGTGCGGTCGAAGTAGAACTCGGCGCCCAACTCCGCAAGCACAGTCTCCACCACATCGTACTTGCCCGCCGACACCCCGCCGGAAACGAGCAGCAAGTCTTCCCGAAGTCCGCGCTCGATAATCGCCCGCGTGGAATTCACTTCGTCCGGCGCCGCCGGCAGAATCACCGGCGTGCCACCGGCCCGAACGACCTGCGCCGCCAGCGAATGAGCGTTCGAGTTGCGGATCTGATGGGGCGCCGGCGAGTGGCCGACCGGAACGAGCTCATCGCCGGTGGCGACGATGGCCACCCGGGGCTTGCGGTAGACGCGCACGTCGGTCATGCCGACGGTCGCCAGGAGCGAGATCGTGGCCGGTTCGATGGCGCACCCGGACTCGAGAATCGTTTCGCCTTTCCGGGCCTCGGCGCCGCGCGGGTTGACGAACTCGCCCGGCTTCGGCTCCCGGCCGGTCGTCATGGTCGAGCCATCCCGCGTGGTGTGCTCCACCATGACGATCTGGTCGGCGTCCTCCGGAACCGGCGCGCCCGTCATGATTTCCACCGCCTGGCGGGGCCCGACTCGAAAGGGACAGCTCTCGCCGGCGCGAACCTCCCCCAGAATCTCGAACGCTCCGGGCAGATCCTGCGAGCGCACCGCGAATCCGTCGCGGATGGAGCGCGCGAGCGAGGGATAATCGCGGTCGGCGAGCACCGGTTCGGCGAGGATACGATCGACCGCGGCATCGAGGAGTACCGTCTCGATAGCAGGCAGTCCGTCGCCGGCCGATACCTTTTCGATGACGCAGGCGCGCGCCTGCTCGAAGGTCATCGTGGACACGACGGTATTGTAGCGCGGCCGGGCAGGAGCCGCCCGCGAGCGGCCGCCGCCGTCTCGCGGCCCGTCCCGTTGTGCCAGGATAGTCTGATATGGCTCCTACTCGAATCCCTGTCATGGCGGGCAACTGGAAGATGTACAAGACGCCCGCCGAGACAACCGCATTCTTCAACGCATTCAAACCGATGGCGGCGTCCGCGACCCATTGCGAGATCGTGATCTGCCCGCCGTTTCTGAGCATTCCGGCGGCGGTTGCGGCCGCCGGCGGCACACGCATCGCAATCGGCGGCCAGAACCTTCACTGGGAGAAGGAGGGCGCCTATACGGGTGAGATTGCCGGCCCAATGCTGACCGGCGCCGGCGCCCGGTGGGTGATCATCGGTCACAGCGAGCGCCGCCAGTACTTCGGCGAAACCGACGCGACCGTATTGAAGCGGACCCTCGCGGCGCTCGAGCACGGTCTGGCGCCCATCGTTTGCGTGGGGGAACTCCTCGAAGAACGCGAGGCCGGACGGACGGAGCAGGTCCTGGTGCGACAGTTCGAAGGAGGACTCGCTCCGCTCTCGCCCGAGCAGTTCGCCAAGGTGGTGATCGCCTACGAACCGGTGTGGGCGATAGGGACGGGAAAGACCGCCACTCCGCAGATCGCGGCTGACGCGCACCGGGCGATCCGGGCCGAGGTGGTCAAGCGTTTTGGGCAGGCCGCCGGCGATGCGGTCCGCATCCTTTACGGCGGCAGCGTCAAACCGGACAACGTCAGGGAGCTCATGGCCGAGGAGGAGATCGACGGAACCCTGGTGGGCGGAGCGAGCCTGAAACCGGATAGCTTCGCGGCCATCGTCAACTTCCGGCCGTAGCCCATTTGTGCGGCGGGGGCGCATCGAGGCGCCGCTCCGTGTCCCGGCCGCGGCGGAGGCAAGCGCACCACGCAGCGATCACGGGTCGCGAGTCTTGTCCCGGCCCGGCAGGCCGGCGGGGTTCTCGTGCGTGCGTTCCCGGAATCCGGCTCCGAGGCCGCCCCCGAGCGACACGCTCGACTCGCCGAACTTGTCGCGGAGCCGATCCACCGCTCCGAGGGCCTTCTCCCACCGCCCGGCCTGCTCCTGATCGAGCAGGCTCAACTGGCCTTCGGAGCGTTCGAGGGATTGGGCGTAAACCCCGATCAGGCGCAGGGGCTTGCCCGTCCAGTTCGTCCGGAACAGGCGGCGCACCTCGCGCAGGATCTCACCGTCAAGGTGGGTGGCGCGTTCGAGCGTGAAGGCCCGCGTGAAGGTGGAGAAGTCCGAGTACCGGAGCTTGATCTGGACGGTGCGTGTGTACAGCCCATGTTCGCGCAGCCGCCGCGCCACCATGCCGGTGAGGCGCGCGAGCATCGGCTCGATCGCCGCCGCGTCGTTCGTGTCTTCGGCGAAGGTATGCTCGTGGCTGACGGACTTCGGGTCGCCGCGGTCCCCGATCTCCCCATCGAACCAGGCGCCGGCGTCGAGTCCGCGGGCCTTGCCGGCGAGGGCCAGGCCCCATTGGCCGAAACGCTCCTCGAGAAACCGTTCGTCGAGGCCGGCCAGGTCGCCGACTCTCCGGATTCCGAGGTCCTTGAGGCGCTGATCGGTGACCTTGCCCACTCCCGGAATCTTCCGGACGTCCAACGGCGCCAGGAACCGTGATTCCCGCCCGGGAATCACCCACAGAACGCCGTTGGGCTTGGCCTGGTCCGAGCAGACCTTGGCGACCATCCGCGAGGTCGCGATTCCGATCGAGCAGTTGAGCCCGGTCTGTGCGCGGACGGCTTCGTGCAGTGCGTGCGCGGCGCGCAGCGGCGGACCGTGGAGCCTCTCCGTGCCGGTCAGATCCAGGTAGGCCTCGTCGATGGACGCCATCTCGACCTTGGGGGTAAAGGTTTGCAGCACGCTGTAGACCTGCCGCGAGGAATCGCGGTAGCGGGCGGGATGGCCATCGAGGAAGATCGCCTGCGGGCAGCGTTGATACGCGGTCCGTAGGGGCATGGCCGAGTGAACGCCGAACTTGCGCGCCGCGTACGACGCGGCGGCGACCACGCCACGCTCGTTCGGCCGGCCGCCTACCACCACCGGTTTGCCCTTGAGCGACGGGTCAAACAGCTCTTCCACGGAGACGAAGAACGCGTCCATGTCCACGTGGAAGATGGTCTTCATGGCCAATAGCGCGACGCGAGCACGCGCGGCAGCCCGGCGAGGTCATCGACGACGCGAGTCTCGCGCCACTCAGCACCCAGCATATCCCGCACGCGTCCGGCCTGGCGGATACCGCACTCAACGATCAGCCAGCCGCCCGGCTTCAGCACCCGGAGGCCCCCGCCGATCAGGCGGCGGTAGAAGTCGAGCCCGGTAGGGCCGCCGTAGAGCGCCAGCCGGGGCTCGAAATCGCGAACTTCCCGTTGGAGGGACGGTTCGTCACCATCGGGCACATAGGGAGGGTTCGAAAGCACAAGGTCCACGCTGCGGCCGGTGATCGCGGCGAGCAGATCGCACTCGACGAACAAGACCGCTGCTCTCAGGCGCCGGGCATTCTCTTGCGCGATGAGAAGCGCCGCTCGGGAGATGTCGGTGGCCACCACGCGGACGCCCGCCTCGAGTTGCACACTGACCGCAATGGCGCCGGAACCCGTGCCGGCATCCACCACCACACTTCCCGCGCCGCACAACCCGGCGGCGGTTTGAACGACGAATTCCGTCTCGGGGCGCGGAATCATGACGTCCGGGGTGACCCGGAATTCCCGGCCATAGAACTCCTGCACACCGGTGATGTACTGCGTCGGACGGCCGGCGAGCCGCTCACGGAGGCACGCTTCAAACGCCGACTCCTCTCCCGGCAGAAGCGATCGCTCGGGGTTAGCGTACAGGTAGACCCGCTCCCGGCCCAGGACGTGCGCGAGCAACAGCTCGGATGTCAGCCGGGCCGCCGCCACGGCGTCTTGCCCCAGCCGCCTGGAGCCTCTCTCAATGGCCTCTTTGACGGTCAATTCCGGTGGCCGCGGCGGGCAAAGGAACCCCGCCCGGACAGGCGGCGGTCAGGCCGCCACGTCCTGCTGCTTCAGCTTCTCGGCCTGGTAGTGGGTGGTCAGCGCAGCGACGATCGGATCGAGGCGCCCGTCCATCACCAAGTCGAGCTGGTGCAACGTCAGGCCGATCCGGTGATCGGTCACCCGGTTTTGCGGGAAGTTGTACGTGCGGATCTTCTCGCTGCGATCGCCGGTGCCTACCATGCTGCGGCGCTCGGCTCCGATCGCCTCCTGCTGCTTCTTCAACTCGAGCTCATAAAGGCGCGAGCGGAGAACGCGCTCGGCCTTGGCCCGGTTCTTGATCTGGGACTTCTCATCCTGGCATGACACCACGAGGCCGGTCGGCAGGTGGGTGATCCGGACCGCGGAGTAGGTGGTATTCACCGACTGCCCCCCGGGCCCGGATGAGCAGAACGTGTCGATGCGGATGTCCTTGGGGTCGATCTTGATCTCGACCTCGTCGGCTTCCGGCAGCACGGCCACGGTGACCGCCGAAGTGTGGATACGTCCCTGGGTCTCGGTCTGCGGCACGCGCTGGACCCGGTGCACGCCGCTCTCGTACTTCATCCGGCTGAATACCTTCTGGCCGCTGATCAGCGCAATGACTTCCTTCAAGCCGCCGACTTCGGATTCGCTGGTCGAGGTGATCTCGACCCTCCAGCGCTGGTCTTCGGCGTAACGCAGATACATGCGGAAGATCTCGGCGGCGAACAGCGTGGCCTCCTGGCCGCCGGTCCCGGCGCGGATCTCGAGCACCACATCCTTCTCATCGTTGGGATCCTGCGGAAGGAGCAGTACTCCCAGTTCGTCTTCGATGGCCGCGAGACGGGGCTCGAGGCGGGCAATGTCTTCGCGCGCCAGGTCCTGGATCTCGGTGTCATCCTCGGCAGCCATCTCGCGGGCGCCCTCGAGCTCCCGCAGCGTGTTCTTCCACTCGCGGAATCTGGTGACGATCTCCTCGATGCCGCTGCGGCTCTTGGCGGTCTTGCGGAAACGATCCTGGTCCGCCAGGACCTCCGGATCGGTAAGCTGGCGCGTGAGGTCGTCAAACCGCGCCTCGATCTCTTCGAGCTTCTTGAGGTACTTCATCGGCGGGATGTTCAGGCAATGACAGGGCGGCCGCCCTGGGACGTCTCCAGAGCCATGGCGCCCTCCAGGGCGTGGATGGCCACGGCGGTCTGATCGTCCGACGGGGGCTGGGTGGTGATCCTCTGGAGCCAGAGCCCCGGCGCCGTCAGCGTGGCGAGGACTCCACCCCGCCTGCGGGCGGCGTAGCGGATCATCTCGTAGCTCAGGCCGGCGATCACCGGCAGCAGGGCGATCCGGGCGGCGAACCTGGCCATGAAGCCCTCGAACGGAACCAGGGTGTACACCGCCATCGCGATCATCATCACCACCAGCAGGAAACTGGTGCCGCACCGCGGATGCCAGGTAACGAAGCGCTGCGCGGCCGCGACGGTGACGGGCTGCCCGGATTCGAAGTTGAACACCACGCGGTGTTCGGCGCCATGGTACTCGAAAACGCGGTGGATGTCGTTCCAGCGCGAGATCAAGTAGAGGAAACAGAGGAAGATAACCATCCGGATCACGCCGTCGGTCAGGTTGAACAGGAAGTGATTTCGCACGCCGGGAATCCACTCCCCGATCCTGGTGGTGAGCCAGAGCGGAACGAACTTGTACAAGAAGACAAAAAAGGCGAAGGAAAAGAGCAGGTTGAGGCCCATGGCCCAGGATGAGATCTCTTCGTTTTTCCTATCCGGGCCGTCCTCGTCGAGCGCCGCGTTGGCGGAGAAGCGGAGAGCCTTGATGCCGAGGGACATGGCCTGACCCAGCGTCCCGACACCGCGCAGGACAGGATAACGGAACAGCGGATACCTCTCCGACACCTTGCCGATGGGCTTCCGATCCGTTACGATCTCGCCGTTGGCTTTGCGCACGGCCACGCAGTAGCTGTGCGGAGCGCGCATCATGACGCCTTCCATCACCGCCTGCCCGCCGACGAGCGTCTCCTCTTCGCCGTTCTCGAGAACAGGGAGCATTTGGACGTGTGCCGCCAGACGAAGAAAGGATCGGAT
>CAYRPT010000038.1:0-12780 GCA_964425895.1 uncultured Solibacteraceae bacterium
CGACGCCAACCCCGAGCCGAAGTTCAAGGAGTGGACCTGCCGGGACGCCGCCGGGAATCCCATGGGCCGGTGTTTCCCCGAGGATTGGAAGTCGTTCCACTCCCCTTACCGGCAGTACGTCATTGACCACCTGGTGGAGATCCTGCAAAGGTACGGTCCGGTGCACGGACTTTGGCTCGATCTGTACACGCAGCCCGTCCCGCTCAGCCGCGATGTCTTCACCGCGAAGGCGTTTCAGGCGGCGTACGGGAAGCCGATCGCCGAAGCCACGCCGGAGGAGAGCGCCGAGTTCGACATCCGGACGCTCGGCGACTTCCTGAAGGACATTCGCCAGGGCGTCACCGCGATCCAGCCTGATGTGGTCCTGACGTTCAACGGCGCCGGCCGCGCCGATGGCCAGTATCCCAAACGGGTCCGGGATGTCGACGACCAGAGCGATTGGCTATCCATAGAAGGACACAGCCGGGACAGAATTGACAGTATCGCGACGGTGGGCCAGAATTGGAATCGCCCGTTTGAAACCGGCATCTTGCTGAATACCTCCTGGTATGTGCCGATGGGCGACCAGGCGCCGCGCGCGTCGATGTCGGAGGAGGAGGCAATCGTCTCGGCCGCGGCCGTATTCGCGCGCGGCGGCAACGTGTACGGCGCCATGACGCCGGGGCACTCGGGCGTATTCGACGACAACGGGGATTTGCGCCTGCTGCGAGCCGCCGGCGGCTGGTTGAAGGCGAACCGCGAGTTCATCCAGGGCGCGGAAACCTTCGCCGAGGTCGGCGTCCTGCGCGGAGATCCTACTCCGGGCCTGTTGGAAGTCCCCGCTCTGCATTCCCTGTGGCACTTCCAGTATCGGAGCGCGCGGCCTCCGGCCGACGCTCCGGGAACCGACACGGACCTCGCACTGCGCGCCGCGGGGTACGTCACCCAACTGACCGGAAGCCTGATGGCGAAACGGCCCATCGACCTCGCGGCGTACCGATTGGTCGTCCTTCCCGAGAACGCTCCGCTCAGCGACGCCCTGGCCGGGAAGATCAGGGACTATGTGCGAGGCGGGGGCAGCGTGCTCGCCTTCGGTCACGCGTCGCTGCTTGATGAGAACGCGAAGCGGCGCGGCGACTTCGCCCTGGGCGATGTCTTCGGCGTGAGCCTGGCTGGCGACCTCCCGGGCTACAAGACGCTCAAGGTGACGGCCGATTCGGGTCTGATATCCGGCATTCTCGGCAACCCGGCGGCCCTCGCCGTGAAAGCCACCACCGGCCAGGTGCTCGCCACGTGGGATCTGGCCGGAGACACGCCCGCGATTGTCGAGAACACGTTCGGCAAAGGCCGTGCCGTGTACATCAGCGCGGCCGAGACGGCGATTTCCAAGGCTGCCGGCCTGCTGGAAGAACTGACTTCCCGGCTCATCGGGCCGCCTGCAATTCGTGTGAAGGGACAGCGGGATTACTCGCTCATTGTGAACCGCAAGGGGGACGATCTGCTCGTGTACCTCGTGAACAACACGACCGGATCGCGCACCAATCTCGGTGGCTCCACCGCTTCGGCGGTGCGTCCTTCGGCCTTGGTGACCACGCCCGAGGAAGTCGAGGTGACGATTGACACTGCCGCACTGGGAGACATCTCCAACGCCGAGCTGATCCCCTCCCGGAACGGCGTCGGCGTGAGCCGCCGGCCCGGAACCGCGCGCATGTATCTGAGTGCATCTCCCTCTGTGACTTCGTTACGGCTCACCATGAACCGTCCGTCGCGTTAGACACCGCGAGGTCTTACCGTGAATTTCGATCGACGCACGTTTCTTGAGTTGCTTGCGGCCTCCGCGGGGGCGGTTTCCTCCTCTTGCGCCGGATCCTCGAAAAGGACGCTGCATATCATTCCCAACTTCCATCCCGGTTGCATGGGGTGGCTGGCGCCGTATCACGTGGAGCGCAATTACTGTCTCTACGCGTACCTCGACCACCAGGACCGGGCGCTCCAGGATCCGGATTACCGCTATGTCTTCTCCGAAATCCCCCACCTGATCACCATGCTCGAACGGCGGCCGGAGCGCTTCGCCGAGCTTCAGGGGCTGGTGAAGGCGGGCCAAGTGGAGATGGTGAATGCCTTTGTCCTGGAGCCCACCATCAACCTCTCGGGCGGCGAGGCTCTGGTAATGCAAGGCGTCGAGGGGCTGCGGTGGTATGAGCAGGTCATGGGCCTCCGGCCCCGTCACTGCTGGATGATCGACATCACCGGTTGGCATGAGCAGATGGCGCAGATCGTCCACGGCCTGGGCTTGAGCACCTTCGTCTACTCCCGCTATAACCCCACCGGCAGCGCCGAGTCGCGCTCGGGCACCTCCCCCGACATGGAGTCGATTCACTGGCTGGAATCGCCGGACGGCACCCGGACCTTGGCCGTGAACCCGGGACACTATTCGGAAGCCTTTCGCCCGTTGATGCGGGCCAGGTCCGCGCTTCCCGCTGAGGAGGTAGTGCAGGAGATCGCCGCCACCATCGAGTTGCAGAAGGGGCGATTCCCGGCGGACGCGCCGCTGCTGGCTTTCACCGGTCAGGAAGATTACTCGCTTTCGTATCTCTACTCCGGTTATCCGAAAGAGCTACTCGAGGTCTGGAACAACACGAAGCCGGAAGTCGAGGTTCGTCATTCGACGTTATCGGCCTGGTACGACGAGTTCATACCCGGGGTCGACGGCCATAAGCTCACCACCATTAAGAGTGGCTCGCACATATACGGGTGGACCGGTTTCTGGGTTAACGCCCCGGCGGCGAAACAGTGGTACCGCCGTTGCGAGCACCAGCTTCAGGCGGCCGAAGCGTTGACCACGATCGCCAGCCTTGCGCACGGCGGCGACTACCCCAGCCAGGACTTCTCGAATTCGTGGCTGCTCATGGCCTTGAACATGGACCGCGCGCTGCTATGGTGCGTTGCCGTTGAGGGCGTCTGGTCTCATCCGAGGAGCTGGGACACCAAGGATCGGTTTGAGACCGTCGAAGCACTATCGCGGACCCACGGCGAAATCGCCGCACGCTCGATCGGCAAGGCCGGCGCCTCCATCGCGATGTTCAACCCCGCGAACTGGAAGCGCTCCGCGCTGATCGAGCTGGTTCTCCCCGTCGGCAAAAAGCCGAGGGACGCGCCCGCGCAGCTCTTGGAAGACGGAAAGACAGCGCTTGTGCGCGTGGAACTGCCGCCGCTTGCGGTGCGGAACCTTGCGCTGAGCGATGGTGCGGTTGCGTCGTCGCGGCCCGCCCGTCTGCCCGATGCCATCGAGACCGGCTTCTACACGGCCCGGATCGATCCCAAAACCGCTGCGCTCGTGAGCCTCAAGCTGAAGCCCTCTGGCCGGGAAATTCTTGGCGGTCCCGCCAACGTGATCGCGGCCGACGAACGCAACCAAAAGGACGCCCAGCAGGTTTTCGCCCACGAAATCCCGCGAAAGCCGGACCGGGTCCCGGTGCTGACGTCCAGCGAAAAGCAGTCCACGGTGAAATACCTCAGCGGTCCGCTGGCGTCGATCGTCGAGGCTGTTTGCCCCTTCCGGGGCGGCAGCCTGCGCCGCGTGATCCGCTTCCACTTCGACTCGCCGCGAATCGACTTCCTGACCGAGACCGCGGACCTGCCGCACGGCACGATTGTCACTGCGGCCTTCCCTCTGGCCGGCGAGATCACCGAGATCCGCCGCGCGATCCCGTACGGATTCGCGCACTGCGCGTGGTCGCGTCCCAATCCGGATCTGCCCGGCTTGCACAATGGCATCCTGCCCGTGATCCGGTGGTCTCACTACAGTTTGGCGGGGGGCGGGGGGGCCGCATTACTTGACCGTGGAGTACCGGCCCGCGAGGTTGTGGAGAACACCGCGTACGTCATTCTCCATAACGCCACCCACGTCTACTATTGGGACAACGCGGCCAGGTGGATGAGCGGCGAGGGAACGCAACGCTTCGAGTATGCGCTGGTGGCGCATGATTCGGCCTGGCCTTCGGCCCGGATTCCACACATGGCGTGGGAGTACAACGCAGCGCCGCTCCTGTTCCCGGCGATGGAAGCACCGTCGGCCGCCCCGTATCTGGAGACGTCGGATAACCTGATTGTGGAGGCCCTGCGGCGAACTGGCGGCGAGATTGAGATTCGCGCCGTCGAGTGTTTCGGAGTGACTGCGGAGGCCAGGATCCAAATCAATCTTCCGCACACCGAAGCCGCGATGACCAACCTGGTGGGCCAGGAGCGCCGGGCGTTGTCCCCGGCCTCGAAGTCCGATGCCGGCGCGGAGTACCGGTTCGAAGTTCGGCCGCAGCAAATCGTCACGCTGCGGCTGAAGACCGGCAGCGGCGTGGCGCCGGTGAAGGCGCTGCGAACCTTCGACCCGGTGGTGCCGGAGCACAAGCGCGCGGCGACGCGGGGCTTCGACCATCCCGAGTTGAAAGGACATCCGCCGCGGGAAGGCGAACCCGAGTGGAAGAAGTTCGACGTATAGAAGCCCGGTCCCGTCCGGGGCCGGCGGTGCGCGAAACGTTCGCGCCGAATAGCGAGGAGATGCCATCGTGAACTTGAATCGAAGATACTTCCTTGGCCTGCTGGCGGCCTCGTCGGTCGCCACGGAGTCGTGCAGCCGCTCGCCTAAACAGACGCTGCACGTCGTGCCTAACTTTCATCCCGCCTGCATGGGGTGGCTGGCGCCCTATTACGTCGAGCGGAACTACTGTCTATACTCGTACCTCGATCACCAGGATCGGGCGCTCTCCGATCCGGATTATCGTTACGTACTCTCCGAGATTCCCCACTTGATCACGATGCTCGAACGCCATCCCGAGCGCATGACGGAGTTGCAGGAACTCGTCAAGGCGGGAAAGACCGAGATGGTAAACGCCTTCGTGCTCGAGCCCACCATCAACCTTTCGAGCGGCGAAACCCTGGTCATGCAGGGGGTGGAGGGGCTTCGGTGGTATCAGCAGGTGATGAACCTGAAGCCGCGGCACTGCTGGATGATCGACGTCTGCGGCTGGCACGAGCAGATGGCGCAGATCGTCAAGGGACTGGGGCTCGACACCTTCGTCTACTCCCGGTACAACCCCACCGGCACGGCCGATTCGCCGCACGGCATCGCCGAGGACATGGAAGCCATCCACTGGCTCGAATCGCCCGACGGCAGCCGCACCCTGGCCGTCAACCCCTGCCACTACTCCGACGCGTTGCGCAAGTCGATGTCGGCGACCGAGGCCCTTCCTCCCGGAGAAATCCTCCAGGAAGTTGGCGACCTGGTGAAGCGGCAGCGGTCACGGTTCCCGGAGGGATCGCCGATGCTCGCTTTCGCCGGACAAGGCGACTACGCCCTCCCGTTCTATTACAAGGGCTACCCGGCCGAACTGCTGAAGATCTGGAGCGAGTCCAACCCGGACGCCGAGTTGCGGCTCTCGACCCTCTCGCAGTGGTACGACGAGTTCTTCCCCCGGGCTGATGACTATCAACTGACTACTGTCAAGAGCGGCTCCCGCATCTACGGCTGGACCGCCTTCTGGGTGAACTCCCCGCTGGTGAAACAGCGGTACCGGCGCTGCGAGCACCTCTTGCTGGGATCCGAGGCCCTCAACACCGTCGCCAGCCTGAAGGGCGGGGCCGCGTACCCAAGCCAGGACCTTTCGAACGCCTGGCTGCTGATGTTGCTGAACATGGACCGCAACCTGCTATGGGCGGCGGCCGTGCATATCGCCTACGAGCACCAGCGGAGCTGGGACATGAGCGACCGTTTCGAGACGGTCGAAGAAACCTGCCGCCGCATCGGGGACGCGGCTTTCCTCGCCACCGCGAAACAGGCGGGCGATTCCTTGACACTCTTCAACCCGGCCAGTTGGGAGCGGAGCGACCTGGTCGAGATTCAGCTTCCGGCGGGCCGCACTCCGGCCGGCGCCGCGGCCCAGTTGCTCGAAGACGGCCGGACCGCCCTGTTTCAAGCGAAGCTCCCGGCCTTCGGCGCGGCTTCCATGGCCCTCCAGGCCGGCGCTCCGGCCAAATCGCAGCCGGCCGCGCTGCCGGATCCGATTGAGACGGACTTCTACACCGCGCGCGTTGACCCGAAAACCGGAGCGTTGACGAGCCTGAAGCTGAAGCCGTCCGGACGCGAGCTGCTCGCGGGACCGGCCAACACCGTTACCGCCGAGGTTCGCAGCGAGAAGGACGCGAAGCAGGTGTTCGCCCACGAGATCCCGCGCAAAGACGCGCGGGTGCCTGTCCTGACCTCGGGCGACAAGCCGTCACGGATCAGGGTCTCGAGCGGCCCGCTGACCACCATCGTGGAGGCCGTCTGCCCGTTCCGGGGAGGCGACCTGCGCCGCGTGATCCGCTTCCACAAGCAGTCGCCGCGCATCGACTTCGTGACCGAGACCAAGGATCTGCCGCACGGCACCATCGTGACCGCGCTCTTCCCGCTGGCTGACGACATTACCGAGGTCCGCCGGGCCATCCCCTACGGTTTCGCCCACTGCGCCTGGTCGAAGCCGAACCCTGCGCTTCCTAGTCAGAACCAGGGAATTGTTCCGGTGATCCGCTGGTCCCACTACAGCCTCGCCGGGGGCGGCGGCGTCGCCCTGCTGGACCGCGGAGTTCCCGGGCGCGAATTGGTGGACAAGACGGCCATGGTCATCCTCCACAACGCCACCACCGAGTACTACTGGGACAAGAACTCGATCTGGACTAGCGGCGCCGGAGTGCAGCGCATGGAATACGCCTTGGTGGCGCACGCGGGTGACTGGAAGGATGCGCGTGTTCCGCAGGTGGCATGGGAGTACAACGCTCCGCCTCTCGTCTTTGGCGGCGCGACGGGCGCTCCTCTGGAGTCGCTCGTTGCGGCTTCGAGCAACCTGGTTGTCGAGGCGTTGCGGAGGACCGGCGACGAGATCGAGATCCGCGCCCTGGAGTGCTTGGGTGCCGCGGGCGAGGCTTCGGTCAAAGTGCTCCTTCCGCACACCGAGGCCGCCTTGACGAACCTGGCCGGCGAGCAGCGAACCGCGCTCGCCGCGGCCTCGAAGCAGGGCGACGGGGCCGAGTACCGGTTCCCGGTCCGGCCGCAGCAGATCGTCACGCTGCGTCTGAAGACGAAGGACGCCGTGCCCGCGGTGCAAGCGCTCCGCACGTTCGACCCCATCGTACCGGAAGCCAAACGCGCAATGACCCGCTCCGGGTTCGACCATCCCGAGCTTAAGGGCCACCCGCCGCGCAAGCCGGGCGAAGAGCGGATCTTCATGGATCTGGAAGAGAAGTCGTAACGGGGAGGGAGACTCATGAGAGAAGCGCGCTGCGCATCATTCGGCCTTCAGTTCCTTGTCTGCCTGGCGGCGGCGCTCCACGCCGGCGCGGGACAAGACCCGCCGGCCGGCACGGAAAGCGCGGTGGATTGGGCGCCTCAAGGCCGCCAGCGGTATCAGGCGAACCTCTGGTCAATAAGCCGCCATCCGGTTCCCGATTGGTTCCACGACGCCAAGCTCGGAATCTTCCCCGTCTGGGGAATCTATTCCGTGCCCGGCTGGGCGACGCCCACGGGAGAGCTCGGCAAGGTGAACCCGGCCGAGTGGTTCTTCAAGAACCCTTACGCGGAATGGTACTGGAACACCATGAAACTGAAGGAGTCCGAAACCTGGAGCCGGCATGTCAAGAGGTACGGCGCGGACTTCGAATACGCGGACTTCATTCCGATGTTCCGCGAGGAAGCCCGGAAGTGGGATCCGCGCGCGTGGGCCAGTCTGTTCAAGGAGGCCGGCGGCCAATATGTCGTCTTCACCGCCAAGTTCGCCGACGGCTATCCCCTCTGGCCGACCGCGGTGAAGCACCCCAAACTGCCGGTGAACCACATCGCGGACGGCCGTGACTACGTCGGCGAGCTGACCACCGCAGTGCGCGACACTGGTCTGCGAATGGGTCTTTACTACTGCGGCGGCATGGATTGGAGCTTTATCGAGACTCCGGTGAAGACTTTCATGGATGTCTTTCTCACCATCCCTCAGTCAGAGGAATACGCGCGCGTGGCCGACGCCCACTGGCGGGAGCTCATCGATCGCTACCAGCCGGCGATTCTGTGGAACGATATCGCCTATCCCCGTGTGAGTGACTTCGAAGGCATCGTTTCGGATTACTACAACCGCCATCCGGACGGTCTGGTGAACGACCGTTGGGGGCGAACCAGCGACGTCGCCGATTTCAAAACGCCCGAATACGCCATTTTCAACGAAATCACGCCGAAGAAGTGGGAGTCCACCCGCGGTCTTGGTTATTCGTTTGGCTACAACCAGGCCGAAGGGCCGGAGCACCTGCTGTCCGCGGATCAGCTCGTGGACCTGCTCGCCGACATCGTCAGCAAGAATGGGAACCTGCTCCTCGCGGTTGGTCCCCGCGCGGACGGCTCCATCCCGGAACTGCAAGCGGAGCGGCTTCGCGAGCTGGGGAAATGGCTGGCCGTAAACGGAGAGGCAATCTACGGCACGCGCTTCTGGGCGGCGGCCGAAGGCGTTGCGGACGACGGGCTCCGCGTGCGTTTCACGGGAAAGCCTGACGGCGTCTACGCGATTCTCTTGGACAAGCCGGCGCGCTCCGAGGTCGTCCTGCGCGACATCTGGTTCGCGGACGGCGCTACAGTGAAACTGCTCGGCGGCGGCAATCTTCGCTGGCGGCAGGATGGCAGGGACGTGCGTGTCATGTTGCCCGATCGCCTGCCGGATTCCTACGCCCACGCCATGAAGATCACACCAAAGCCCTGGAAACTCGTCGATGCGCCGACGGTCTCGACGCGCACGGAGTGACGGCCCGCGACAGAAAGGAAGGAGACCCAATGCCTGACCGCTACGCCCTGTCCGCCACGCGCCGCCGCTTTCTCGCGGCCGCTGCTGCGGTCCCCACTGCCTGGCCGGCCGCCGGCGGATGGCCTATGCGTCTGTCCGCCTCGACGGTGGCATTCAGCAAGCTGCCCGTCGAAGATGCCTGCGCCCGTATCGCCGCTCTTGGCTTCGAAGCGGTGGACTTCTGGGCTCCAAACTGGTGCGACCACCTGGAGGTGATTCGGACTCGCCTGGGCGCGGCCGGTCTACGGGAGTTGCTGGCCCGGCACAAGCTGAAACTCTACGCATTCAGCGTGTATGGCCCGGGCTACGAGAAGTATGCCAAGCTGCTCGGAGACGCCGGAGGAGGTGTCGCCGTGCGCGGCTCGCGCCGGGGGTCGCCGGCGGACGTCACCCGCGAGATGAGGGCATTTTTGGAGGAATTGCAGCCCCTCGGCGACCTCGCGGGCGAGAACAACTCTTTCCTGGCGATCGAGAATCACGGTGACGCGCTGCTTCACACGCTCGATTCGTTCAAGGCCTTCGTGGACCTCAACCGACACCCCCGCGTGGGTATTGCCATGGCGCCCTATCACCTCCAGCGCGCCGGCGTGCGGGTCGAGGAAGCGATTCAGGTGACCGGGAGCCAGTTACTGTTCTTCTACGCCTGGCAGAACGCCGAGGACGAGGGCCAGCTTCCTGGTGTCGGACCGGCCGACTTCACTCCGTGGCTCGAGGCGCTGGCCCAAGCCAGGTACGCGTGGTACGTCAATCCCTTTATGCATCACGAGCCCCCACCGGACGAGATGTCGCGCCTGTTTGTCAAGTCGATAGACTACCTGAAAGGCTGCCACCGCCGGATGGGGTAGCCCGCTCCACCGCGCATCAAGCGGCGATCAATGCCCGCGCCTTCCCGACCGCGGTGCTGGCGTTGTCCGCGTAGGCGTCGGCGCCGATTTCGGCCGCGTACTCCGGTGTCACTGGCGCTCCTCCCACCAGGACCTTCACCTGCTCGCGCACGCCGGCCTCGCGGAGTGCGTTGATGGTCGTCTTCATCGCCGGCATCGTGACGGTAAGCAGCGCCGACATGCAAACGAGATCGGGCTTCTCATCACGAACGGCGGCGACGAATCGATCCCCGGACACATCCGATCCAAGATCCACAACCCTGAAACCGGCGCCCTCCAGCATCGAGGAAACGAGGTTCTTGCCGATGTCGTGGAGGTCGCCTTTCACCGTCCCGATCACCGCGCAGCCAACCGGTTTCGCACCGCGCGCCTTCAGAAGGGGCTGTAGCAACGCCAGCGCTCCTTTCATGGCTCGCGCCGCCAGTAGTAATTCCGGAACGAAGTACTCCTCACACTGGAACTTCTCGCCGGCTTCATTCATGGCCGGGATCATACCGCCGTTGATGAGGTCCTGGGGGTCGACCCCCTCGTGGAGGGCCTGCTCGACGCTGGCGATCGCCATCTTCTGATCGCCAGTCAGAATGGCTTGGTGTAGTGCAGTTAAGTAGTCCATACGCTTTCTTGTAGATCCATGTGTTCAGAATGCCGGATGTCGACGGTCCCTTCCCGGCGCTCCACTCAGTTGAGCCAACAGTACTCCCAGGCGGCGTCGTACATCGCGACGATGTTCTCGATCGGTATGTCGGTCAGTAAGTGCTGGGACGGAGCGATCGTGAATCCACCATAGGGCCGGAACGTATTCACCCGGTCCCGCACTTCACGCCGCACATCGTCCGGGCTCCCGAAAGGGAGTGTCCTCTGCGTGTCGATCGAGCCGTGGAAGCACAGTTTCCCGCCCCAGTCCGCCGCCAGACGTTCGGCGTCCATGCCGGCCGCGGCCACCTGAACGGGCTCGAGTATATTCAGGCCCATATCGAGAAACCGGGGAATCCAGGCGGCGACGCTGCCGCACGAGTGTTGCATGACGAGTTTTCCGTGGCGCCGCCCGACGTTGTAGATGCGCTGCGCGTAAGGCTTGACGAACTCATCGAACATCGCGGCGCTCATCATCGGTCCGCGCTGAAAGCCGTAATCGTCGCCCGTGAAGCAGATATCGATATGTTTGCCGGCCTTCTGGAACATGATCTCGGAGCAATCCTCGAAGAAGCTCGTGATCTTCTCGAGAATTGCGTGCGCCAGCGTCGGGTTGTCGTACAACAGCAGGAACCAGTGCTCCATGCCCACGAGGTCACACGCTGCGTCAAAGAACCATCCCCAGGCGCCGCCCAACACGGCGTATTCCTCGAACCTTGCGCAGTCCTGAGCATACTGATCGTAGTCCCACATGTCGGCCGTGGGCCATTTGGGATACGCCTCGAGCTCCGCCAGGGACGAAACGCCGGCCAGGGGGTGCGCCATGGCGTAACCGAATTCGCCCACGTCATTCCGCGGTATGCCGAAGTAGTCGGTCGGCCGGCCCTGTTCGTCGGCGAGGGGAAAACCAACCCAGCGTGGCTTCGGGTAGCGGAAGTCGACGTGCAGCCTCTCCATCAATTCGAGGTCGTCCGCCACGCCATAGTGCTCTCGCAGCCGCCGGTAGATCTCCGTGCAGGCGCAGAAATCAATTGTGAATCGCCCGGCCGGCCGGAACGTGTAGTTCCGCAGTACGAGTTCCTTCGAGGTCATAGCGGAGTTTCGACTGCCGTTATCTTCTGCCGCAAACGTAGATTACCACCGAACGCGTCGTTGGAGGAATTCGAAATTTCGGAAGTCCGTCTTCCGTCGGAATGAAACGTACTGCTGGCGGAGCGGGCCGCGCGCCCCGGAGTTGAGTCACCGGGCCCCGGCAGGGAAGGGCCACGTCAGTTTCACCTGCCGTGGCCCTCCTTCGGCCGCGTCACTCCAGGGTCAATATCACGTGTGGCCCGACTTCGGGAACGGTAAACACACGCTGGCCGCCGCGTACGGAGCTCTTCAGCGCGAGCCGGCGGGGCCAAACCTGCGTCACCTCGACGCGGGGGGCGGAGGCCGCGGCGACGGAGACCTCCACGTTCCGCGCCAGAAGGTCGGTCTGCCAGTTGACCATGTGCAGCACGTGCCTGTTCTTCGGGAGCTGCCGGTTCAGGCCCATCCAGATGCGCGTCGAGGTCTCGGCGCCCCACGGAGCGTCGGGCGCCATCAGCCGGAGGGCGCTCCGCACGAGATGGTCAACCCACTGCACGCCGTCGTGCACCCGGCGGAACGATCCGGCACTCATCAGATCGTGATGCATCGACCTTGCAAACAGCGACCCGCTTACGTACATCGACTTGCCCCGGCCGTAAGCATTCACTTGGATTGCCGCTCGATCCGTAGGTTGTCCCGGCGCCGTTGTGTAGGTGTCGGCATCGCCGATGAGCCTCGCCGTAGGCGGGCCGCTCACGGGCCGGACGTAGGTCGAGTCGCCCGGAAGAATCAGCTCGGTGGGCGGCAGGCCGTCGAGAACCGCGTGACGCTCTCGACCGGCGTGTATGTAGACCGGCCGCTTGACGTCCGCCGGCTGAATGGCGTTGGTGACCTTCTCATCCAGGCGGACGCCGAACACATCGGACAGCGCGAATTCGCCGCGGACGGCACCGGTCGCATCGAAGAGCGAGGTTTCGGCCGTCGCCAGAATCGACCCTCCCTGCTTGACGTACTCACGGATGGCCTCCGCCTGGCTGTCGGAAAGACAACTCGCGTTTGGGAGGATGACGAGCTGATAGGGCTTCAAAAAGTCCGCCTTCAGGTTCCAATCGGCAACCACATCGTGCTGGATGTGCAAGGCATCGAGCGTCTTGAGCGCGCCCACGAGGTCGTTGGCGTGGCTGCTGCCGTCAGCGCGGCCGCGGTACAGCATCGTCGGTTCGCTCGACACAACGGCAACGTACTTGACTGGTTCGGCTCCAACTACGAACTCCTCCTTCTGACGCACCTCGTCAAAAATGATGCTCCAGGTGCGGGTGAAGTGGGCGTTCGCGTCGCCGTCCACCGATGTCCGGTCATAACGGTAG
>CAYRPT010000039.1:0-12662 GCA_964425895.1 uncultured Solibacteraceae bacterium
TGGCGATCGGCGGCTGTCCCGCCTCCACGGCCGGCGGTGTGAAGACGACGACCTTCTCGGTGATCGTTCTCACCGCCTGGAGCCGGCTGCGGCATCACAAGCATGTCAACGTCTACAACCGGACCCTCCCGGTGACCGTGGTGGCCGATTCCTTCAGTCTGGTCCTCGCCGCCGGGGCCGTCCTGGTGACCGGCGTTTTTCTCCTGCTTCTCATTGAGGATCCGGTGGCCCGCGGCGAGTTCGCGTTTCTTGACTATCTATTCGAAACCGTCTCCGCGCTAGGCACCGTCGGGCTCTCCACCGGAGTCACCGCCTCGCTCCAGCCGCTCTCCCGTGTCGTGATCGTCGCGCTGATGTTCGTCGGGCGCCTCGGACCCCTCACGATCGCCGGCTCCTTGACCCGCTACGACCCCACGCGGGATTGGCGCTACGCCGAGGAAGAAGTGATCATCGGCTGACCGGCCGCAGGGACCGGTTTTGCGTCCTGCCGCCGTCGCGTGCGATTCTACACTCGGATATGTCCCAATTCGCCGTAATCGGACTTGGACGCTTCGGTTCGACCGTGGCTCGCCTGCTGTTCCAGAGCGGCCACGAGGTGCTGGCGGTGGACAACAATGACGACGCCGTCCAGCGGATGCGGGATGTCACCACGAGGGCCGTCGTACTGGACGCGCGGGACAAGCAGCGGCTGCGGGTCCTGGGCTTGCAGGATTTCGACGTGGTCATCGTGAGCCTGGGCGACAGCATCGAGGCCTCGGTGCTGATTTCTCTTCACCTTAAGGATCTAGGGGTCAAGCGGATCATCGCCAAAGCGAACACCGACGATCATGCACGACTGCTCGACCTCATCGGAGTCGACGAGATCATCTCGCCCGAGAAGCAAGCCGCCGAGCGTGTGGCCAGCCGGCTCCGGGGCGCGGGCGCCCTCGACTTCATTCCGCTCGGCGACCACTACAGTATTCTCGAAGTCACCCCGGCGCGGGAGTTCGTGGACTCCACACTCGCCGAGCTCAAACTTCGCAACCGGTTCCAGGTGCAGGTCATCGCGGTGCGGGACGCCCGAACCGATCAGGTCACCGTGAGCCCGCCGCCCGATTTCACCATCCGCTCCTCGCACATTCTGGTGGTGCTCGGCGCCAACGAGAACATCGAGCGGCTCCGGGAACACAGCGCGGGCTAAGCCCGCCGCGGCGCGCCGGCAGCGGCGCGCCGGCCCGGCCGCGTCCTTCACTCGATCACGCGCACGGCGTAGCGTCCCGGCTTCCAGACACGCGGGGTAAACTTGCGCCCGCGAATGCGCACCGCGTAAAGGATCTCACCGGTTGACTGGTCCCTCACCTCCACCACCGGGTCGTCAGTATTCGCGGTGATCTCTTCGAGAGCCACCCCGTCCTTCGGGAAGCCGTTATCCAGTTGGTCGATCACGATCGGCCAACCTTCATACGGCTTGACCCCGGGCGCGGCCGCGTCGACCCAGCGCGGCCAGTTGGCGATGGTGATGCGCCGGGACGACCGCTCAAACTCGACGATGCCGTAGCCCGGCGCCCGGTGGTTGATCGCCGTCGGCTCAATTCCTACCGCCGTGGGGTTCGACACCGCATGGACCGTCATCTTGTTCCCGAATCCGTCAAGGTACTCGCCGGTGTAACGCGGCGCACCCTCCTTCCGGTTCCGTCCCGGTTTCGGCGGAAACCAGCGGCGCGGCCAGACGTTCGCCACCGAGGGGACGCAGACCGCCCACCCGGCGTCGTTCCAGTTGTCAATACCGTATTGGAGCGTGCTGCCCAGGTGCTGATCGCCCGCGATGTGGAAGGCGAATCCCTTGCGCATCAAGCGGAGGGCGCGCTTGCGCGGGGTCTGGGGCCAGCCGTTCGAGTCGTGGTCTTGCACGGGCTCTTCGTTTTCCGGGTACTCGCCGGGCTTGTTCACGTACAGCTTTGGCGTCAGATCATCCAACATCGCGCCGCGCGGCAGGCTGGCCAGGTTCGCAAAGATCGTCTGTGAGATCACGGCTTTCATCCAGGCGCCGCCGCTCCAGTCGGTGGCCCACTTTTCGAGGAATTCCTCCTGGCGCTTGCCCAACAGCTCAGCGCCGGGCACGTCGCCCTGCCGGGCGGCGTCGTATGCCGGGTTCTGCGGCCATCCGTTCAGTATCTTGCCGGCGGGCACGGCCACGGCTGGTGACGACTTCCATTTCCGGTCTTCGAGAATCGCGAAGCTCACGCCGCCGTACAGCAGGCTGGTGTAATACACGGTGATGCCCTGCTCCACCGGCGTGGGATCGGCGGGCGCCGGCAGATGCGAGGTCTGCGTACGCTGTACGGCGTTGACGAATCGCGCGGGCATCGTGTATCCGCCCTGATCCTGGCCCGCGAAGCCGGCCCCCTCGGCGCGCCGCCCGCCTGCTCCCCACAGGTTGCCATGGTAGACATCGTGGTCGTCGGGAATGGCGACGGCAGGTATTTGCCGTAGCAATTCGCCGTACTCCCAGCCGAAGAGGTACCACTTGCGCAGGTAGTCCAGAATCGCCGTCTCCACGGGCTCGCGCTCGATACCGTACTCGCCGACTCGCTCGTAAATGTTGTCTCCGGTGAAGGCCAGCAGATGCGGCCGGAAATGCGACACGTTCCTTACGATGTCGGCGTGGGGGAATCCCAGATCATTGTTCCCGGTGAAGGCCGCCACGACGATTTTGTCCTGGGCGCGCGGGTCCCGCCGCACCACGCCCTCGTAGCGATATGCCGCGGGCCGGCCGTCGTAATCCGGCATGGTGCAGACAATCCGGTACCGGGCATCCCGCGTGTCGTCCCAGTCCTTCACTTCGAAACGGGCCGTACGTGCGTCCGGGTCGATGGCCTCGGCGGCGACTTGTGTCCATCGGCTGTCGCGCTCCACTTCAAGGGCGGCGGATTCGGCGGCCGCGCCGGCCGGCGCCAGTTGAGCCGTCAAGCGCAGCGTCCTCCGGCTGAGCGTGTGCATGGCGAAAAGGATGGGGCCAAAGGCGCGCCCCGGATGCGACCGCAGCTTCGTCCCCGTTACTCGCCAGTCCCGGAACCAGAAGCGGCCGTTTCCGCCGCGCTGCGTGCCCGGCTTGCCGGACCATCCGGTCTCTTCGACTCGAATCCGATCCGGCGGCGTCTCGCCTACATCCCCGTTGTGGACCACCAGGGCCAGCCCCCCGGTCAGCCACTCACCCGGCACTCCGTTCCGGGTTATGGTGGCCGATTCACCGCCCGACTTGGCCTCCAGCGACAGCTTGTACGCTCCACCTTCTGGCTCCGCTGCCAGCGTCAGGTCCAGGTCGCGCAGATCACCGGAGATCCGCGGGTTTCCGTCCTCGAGCTTGCCGAGGAACAGCCGGCCGTCAAACGCAACGCCGGCGTTCAGTCCATGGCCGCGCACGGCGCTATCCCGGTAGTCCCGGAAGGCCCCTCGAATGCCGATCCGAAACCCGGCGAATCCGCGCTCCAGGGTGGCCGCATCTTCCTCCAAGCGTCCCAGCCGAACCCGGAGCCGCAGGTCGCCCACGTCGGGGTGCGCCTCGCGGGTCAGCAGAAACACGTTCCGGTCGCCGCCCGCCACATGGTTCTCCAGCCGTCCGGCACGCACGCGCCAGTCCTGGAGGGGATTGGACCAGTAGTCAGGGCCCGGCCACGGCCTCTCGATTCTCTCCGCCCACCGTCCACGGAAGTCCGAGGCCCGCCCGCCGCACCCGATCGTAAGCAAAACCAGGAAAAACAAAATCAAATGATAGCGTGCCATTGCTACAGGTATTGTAGAAGAATCGCCGAGAGGAATCCGGCGAACCCGGACCCCAACCATGCATGGCCTACTCGGAGTGATCGGCTTGATCGCCCTCGCTTGGGCAGTAAGTGAGAACAGGCGGACGGTAAGCTGGCAGACAGTTGGGGCCGGCATCGGCCTTCAGGTGGCCCTGGCGGTGCTGCTGCTGCGGCTGCCGGCGGTTCGAGGTGTCTTCCTGGCCCTCAACCACGTGATGTTGGCGCTGAACACGGCTCTCCGGGCCGGAACGTCGTTTGTCTTTGGCTACGTCGGCGGTGGTGAACCTCCTTTTCAGGTGGCGGATCCCGCCAAGTCGTACGTCTTCGCGCTCCAGTCGCTGCCGTTCATTATCTTGATCAGCGCGCTGGCGTCGTTGCTGTTCTATTGGCGCATCCTGCCGCTCGTCGTTCGCGGCATGTCTGCGGTTCTGCGGCGGACGATGAAGGTGGGCGGGGCTGTCGGCCTGGGCGTCTCGGCGAATGTTTTCATGGGAATGGTGGAAGCGCCGCTTCTCGTGGCCCCCTACATCCCGCGGATGAGCCGCGGCGAGATCTTCGCCTTGATGACGAGCGGGATGGCGACCGTCGCGGGGACCGTCATGGTGGTCTATGCCAACGTACTCGCCGGCGTCCTCCCAAACGCTCTCGGACACATCCTGACGGCCTCCCTGATCAATGCCCCGGCGGCGGTGGTGATCGCGGCGCTCCTGGTCCCGCCGGGCTCGCAGGCCACGGAGGGCGCACTGATACCGCCTCAGGCGCCCCGCAGCGCGATGGACGCTATCGTGAAAGGGACCGAACAGGGCGTCCGCCTTTTGATCAACATCGTCGCGGTGCTGATTGTCTTGGTGGCGTTGGTCAGCCTCATCAATCAGATCCTGGGCCTGCTGCCCGAGCCGGCCGGGGCGCCGCTGACCCTTCAGCGCATCCTGGGAATCTTGCTTGCGCCGGTGGCTTGGCTGATCGGCATCCCGTGGCGCGATGCGGTCGCCGCCGGCGGTCTGATCGGAACGAAGACGGTGCTCAATGAGTTCATTGCCTATGTCGATATGGCGAACCTTCCCGACGACGCGTTGGGCCTTCGCAGCCGGCTGATCCTCAGCTACGCGCTGTGCGGTTTCGCGAATTTCGGCAGCCTCGGCATCATGCTCGGCGGGCTGGGAACTATGGTGCCGGAACGCCGCGACGACATCACCGAGCTTGGCCTCAAGTCGCTGCTCGCCGGCACCATGGCAACGTGCCTCACCGGCGCCATCGTGGGTCTGGTCGCCCCTTAGCCGGCCGTCCGCGGAACCGTTTTGATACGCTGTTCGAGTCATGAAACGGACAGCTTTGCTGATTGCCGTGGCCTGCGTCCTCGCCGGCTGCTCGCGGGAGGCGGCCCCACCCCCCAAGCCGAATTTCTTGATTGTGCTCATCGACGATCTGGGGTGGACCGACCTCGGTGTTCAGGGCAGCGATCTGTATCAAACCCCGGCGATCGACCGCCTCGCCGCCGACGGCGTCCGCTTCACGAACGGCTACGCCGCCTGCACGGTCTGCTCGCCGACGCGCGCGGCCATGATGACCGGTATGTATCCCGCCCGGACCCATGTGACCGACTGGATTCGGGGTCACCAGCGGCCGCACGCGCCGCTCCGGGTTCCCGATTGGACGATGAAGCTCGAGCCCCGGCACATAACGATCGCCGAGGCGCTCAAGAGCGCCGGCTACAAGACGGCGCACGTGGGCAAGTGGCACCTGATGCCTGCAGGTGAGCCGGATCAGGAAGACTACGCACCCACGCGGCACGGCTTCGACCGGAATCTGGGCGGGAATGAATACGGCGCGCCGCCAACCTACTTTCACCCGTATAGCAGGAACAATCGCTCGATCGGTCCGCTGCCTCCCGGTGGCCAGGACGGCGACTACTTAACAGACCGTCTCACCAGCGAAGCCCTTAAGGTGCTGGAAGAGTGGCAAGAAGGTCCGTTCCTGATGTACTTCGCCCATTACGGTGTGCATACGCCAATCGAAGCCCGGGACGAAGACATCGCGCGTTTCCAACCGCTCATCCAAAAGGAAATGCGCCACAGGAATGCTACCTACGCCGGCATGCTGGCCAGCGTGGACCGCAGTGTCGCCCGCCTTCGCGCCAAACTGGCCGAACTGGACCTCGCCGGCAACACGGTGATCATCTTCACCTCAGACAACGGAGGACTCGACCGCCACGGTTCGGGCGATCCGACCGAGAACGCTCCCCTGCGCGACGGCAAGGGCAGCGTTTACGAAGGAGGTGTCCGCGTGCCGCACATTGTCTATTGGCCTGGCGTGACCCCCGCGGGCGGGCTAAGCGATGTCCCGGTGATGAGCATCGATTACTATCCGACGATCCTCGAAATAGCCGGTGTCGCGGGTGACCCTGCGCACAACGCCAATGTGGACGGCGTCAGTCTCGTCCCGTTGCTCCGCGATCCCCAGGCCTCGCTGCCGGCGCGGCCTCTCTTCTGGCACTACCCGCATTACCACACCATGGGAGCCACGCCCTACTCGGCGGTCCGCGATGCCGACTGGCGCCTCGTCGAATTCCTTGAGGACAACCGTGTGGAGCTGTACAACCTGAAAGACGACGGCAGTGAAACCCGCGACCTGGCCGCCGAAATGCCCGAAAAGGTCGCCGAGCTGCGAACCAGGCTCAGCGCCTGGCGCGAATCGGTCGGGGCGCAGATGCCGTCGCCCAACCCCGATCACGACCCGGCTAAGGATCAACCCCCTCCGCTTCCGGCGAAGCGCCCATAGGGCGGGCAAGAACCTCCGCGCCTTCTCGTAGCGCCGTGATCGGAGTCACCACAGCCCGAGCGCTTTCCACCACAAGCCGCCCACACCCAGCCAGATGACGATGTGCACCAGGCTGACCAGGGCTCCAAGCCTCCACCAGTCGCCGATCTCGACGAATCCAGCGCCAAAGAACACCGGCGAGGGTCCCGTACCATAGTGGGTCGTAGCGCTGTTCAGGTTCCCAAAGAAACCCAGAAGCAGAGCAGTCATCAGCGGGGGAGCACCGGCGGATAGCGCCAGAGCCAGCAGCGGGGGGTACATCGAGCTCACATGTGCCGTCGCGCTCGCAAAGAAATAGTGAGAGTAGTAATACACCAGACTGACGATCAGGAGCGCGGCCATCCAGTGGGTTCCCCCGGCGAAGGCCGCTACCCTGCCGCTGAACCACGAGATCATGCCCAACTCGCTTAGGTAGGAAGCCATCATCACGAGCGCGCCCACCCAAATCAGGCTGTTCCACGCCTTCTCCTCCCTGCACACGTCATCCCACGTCAGCACCCCGCTCACGATCAGCACCCCCAAACCCGCCAGCGACGCTGTCGTGCTGTGTACGCCCACCGCCCGCCCGAAGATCCACAGACCGAGTAGCGCAACGAAAACGCAGATCAGAATCCGTTCCGCACGGTTGACCGGACCCATCTTCTCCAACTCGAGTCGCGCCAGCCGGACCGCCCCAGGAGTCTGCCGGATCTCCGGCGGATATACCCGATACAGCATCGCCGGAATGGCGATCAAGCTCAATACTCCGGGAACCAGAGCCGCCAGCGCCCACATCCCCCAAGAGATCTCCACTCCGAGATCGCCTGCTAACTCCGCCGCCAGGGGATTCGCCACCATGGCCGTGAGAAACATGGAGCTCGTTATCAGAGTGCCCTGATAGACGGTGAGTGTCAGGTAGGCTCCGATCTTGCGCTGCGTCCCACCGTTGGGCTCGCTGCCATAGGCCTTCGACAGCGACAGCAGGATGGGCAGAAGCACGCCGCCCGCCCGGGCAGTGCTGCTGGGGATCGCCGGCGCCAGGACGAGGTCGGTGGCTACCAGGCTGTAGCCCAACCCCAAAGTTCGCGTCCCTAGCGCTGCCATGAAGAGATACGCCAGGCGCCGCCCCAAGCCGGTCTTCGTAAACGAGCGGGCGATGAAAAACGCCACCACAATCAGCCAGACAACATGATTGGCGAAACCCGTCAGAGCCTGCTGAATGTCCAGGGGCCCAACCAGCACGCTGGCCGCGACGCCAAACAGAGCGACCGCGCCCATCGGCAGCGGCCTGGCCACGATCCCAACGATCGTCGCAACGAAGATCGCCAGCAAGTGCCACGCTCCTGCGTCGACATTCTCCGGCCGGGGCGCCACCCAGATTCCGAGACCCGCGGCCGCCATCCAGAGGAATCGCAGGGCGCGCCGGCGAACCGTCACTCCGTCATCGGATGGAGGGACCGCCGCTCGGTAGGTCTTCCCGGCGGAAGTCACGGTGAAAACCGCCGAGCTGCACGAAGCGCCATGCCCGCGCCAACGCAGGCAAATCCATACCAATAAGTCTTGACAGGAACCACGTCACCAGGATATACAGGATCAGACAAGAATAGAATGGCGTTTCATATATTGAAACAATGAATAATTGAGGGTCCCGTGCCAGGTTCCTTGCGGGTGGTCCACTATCTGAACCAATTCTTTGCCGGCATCGGCGGGGAGCAGAGCGCCGGGGCACTGGTGTCGGCCCGGGAGGGGCCCGTCGGCCCCGGGCGGGCTCTACAACAGTTGCTTGGCAATGACGCCACGATCGTCACGACCGTGGTCTGCGGCGACAACTACTTCAACGAGGAACGTCAGCAAGCCGAGCAGAGCGTTCGGAGGATCCTCGACGGATTGAAGCCGGATCTGGTTGTTGCCGGTCCGGCTTTCAACGCCGGCCGTTACGCACTGGCCTGTGCCGCGGTCTGCCGGTTGGCCCACAGCCTCGGCGTCCCGGCGATCACCGGAATGGACCCCGAAAACCCCGCCGCCGTGAGCCTGGGCCCGGAGGTGGTTGCCGTCCGGACCGGTTCCAGCAGCACTGGCATGCGGCCGGCTCTGGAGCGGCTTGTTCCCCTGGCGCTCAAGCTCGCACGAGGCCAGGGGCTTGGCCCGGCGCGTCTCGAAGGCTATATTGCCCGAGGAATCCGAAAACCGGCGATGGCCGCCGAGCCCGGCTACAAGCGGGCCGTGGACATGCTCGCGGCAAAGCTCAGGGGAGATTCCTATCGGACCGAGATCCTGATGAATCCTCCCGAGAGGGTCAAGCCGGCCCCGGCGATCAGCGATCTCTCGAGCGCCGTGATCGCCCTGGTGACCACTGGCGGTCTGGTGCGGAAGGGGAATCCCGAGGGTCAGGTGCCGCGAGACGCGGTGCGCTTCCACAGTCACTCGATCGAGCACATGGAGAGCCTGTCGCCGAAGGAGTGGGAAGCCTACCACGCGGGGTATTTCAACCACGTGGTGAATTCCAACCCCAACTATATCTTGCCCCTGAGCTACTTGCGGGAACTCGAGCGGAAGGGTGTCTTCCGCAGTGTGTATTCGCGAATCTACGCCTTGCCCGGCGTATCGACTTCGGTAGGGAATTCGCGGCGTATGGGAGAGGAGATCGCGCACCAACTGCGCGACGCTCGAGTGGGCGGCTGTCTGCTCGTGTCCACTTGAGGGACCTGCAATCGTTGCGGCGCAACGATCGCGAAGGAGATTGAGCGAGTGGGGATTCCCACGGCACAAATCACCGCCCTCTATGGTTTGGAGGAATCGACGGGTGCCAACCGTGTCGTGAAGGGGGCTCGAATCGAACATGTCTGTGGTGATCCGGCGCTTGGCGCGGACAAAGATCACGCGTACGGCCTGCGGATCGTGCGAACCGCGATTCGAGCCCTCCAGACCGCGGTGACCGGACCCACCGTATTCGACCCGGCGGGGCCGGAACCAGTCAGCGAGGTGGCCGGTGCGGCTTGAACTCGGAACTTTCCCCGTTCGCGACGTCGTGTTCGGTTCGCGCACAGCGTGGCGGGACGGCATCCTTGAAATCAATAAGGAAGAGGTACTCGCGGCCGTGCGCGATGACCCGCGTATCGAACAGGCGGACCTCGAGATCGCGCGGCCGGGTGAATCCGTGCGAATCTGGCCCGTACGAGACATGGTGGAGCCGCGGATCAAGGTCCGCGGACCGGGCGTCGTCTATCCCGGCATTTGCGGCCGAGATGTCACCACCGTGGGCGAGGGCCGCACCCACCGGCTTTCGGGCGTGAGTGTGCTCGAGGTCTCCAACGTGAACTGGCACGACGCCGGCGGAGACTATGTTGACGTCTACGTCGACATGAGTGGTCCCTGGGCCGATGCCCTGCCACACATATCGTCGCTGATCAATATCTGCCTGGTGGTGGAACCCGACAGCCAACTGGGCATTGAACCCCAGAATTACGCAGTTCACCAGGCCACGCTCAAGGTAGCTGATCTGCTCGCCGCCGCCGCTCCCGGCGAACCGCCGGAGCTGGAAGTGTTCGAACTCTCCGCCGTTGACGCGAGGCTCCCCCGAGTGGTCTATGTCCTCTGCAACCACTCGCCGCAGCACATGTCCGGCTCCTTGCGCAGCTTCTCGGTGGCCACCTATGGCTTAACGCAGCTTACGCCTCCCTGGCTGATGCACCCGAACGAGATTCTGGATGGCGCTGTGTCCGGACCCTATCGAACGGCTTTCGCCACCAGTTGGGCCCTGGTGAACAATCCGATCCTGCTGGAGTTGTACCGGCGTCATGGCGTCGACTTCAACCTCTGCGCCGTCATCGCATATAAGACCGAGTGGACCACGCAGCACGAAAAGCAACTCGTCGCAAATCAGTGCGCGAAGCTCGCCCGGATGGTTGGAGCGCAGGGAGCGATCTTCACCTGGGATGCAGCCGGAAACGAGTTTATCGAGGTCGTCCGCGGCATTCAGGCCTGCGAGCGGGCGGGCATCAAGACGGTATTCCTCACCAGCGAGGACGTCCCGGAGAGCGACCCCTCGGGGGCGGTGCTGGAGCCCCTGCCGGAAGCGGACGCAGTCGTCTCCACCGGGTTCTTCGTCGCCAGCGACCTGGGACTCGGCCCGTTGCCGGCGGTGGATCGCGTGATTGGCAATCCGGTGATGGCCACCGGGCCCCAACGCGATCAGATGGTGCCAACGGCCACGGTAACGGCCGTGCCGTGGCGGCACGATGACCACTACGGGTTCACGCGGCACACGTGCGAGGAGTACTGAACGATGCCACGGGAGGCCGCAACAACGTCGTGAGAAGCATGCGCACGAGCCTGCCGGTGGTGTCGGGGGCGCGATTCTTCCTGGCTCACACTCCCGGCATGGTCGAGCACGGCTCCAAGCCGAGTCGTGAGATCGCCCGGGAGGCCCCCCTGCGGGAGGTGATTCGCGGCCGGTTGAGATCGTATGAGGAGGCCGCCGCATATCCGCCGAACCGGGCATTCCTCGGCGCCATCCCGTGCGACCAACTCGACACCATCGAGAAGCCCTGGTTTCACTGCCACGACGCACCGCAGCGTTACGGGCCGCACGGCGAACTGATGCCCGAGGAGGAGTTCTACGGCCTGCTCAAGGTTTGCGACGCTTTCGAGTTGCTCTGGCTCGATCGAAGCTTCACTCACGCTCTTCAATCGCGTCTGGCGGGCCACAAAGGGATTTCCCAGGCGGATTTGGACCGGCTGCGCGACGGCGTGGAATCGCCGAAGATCGAAGAAGCCGTCGCCACCGGCCATGCACTTCCCTTGCGGCTTCGCAGCGGGAAGCCGGTCGGCTGCATGTCGCGAGCCCACGAGTGTGACAACACCCTGAGCGCCGAAGTGCTCCTGGAAAACCTCGCCGCGAAGACGGCCGCCACGCTCGCCGCGCGGACCCTCCTCCGAGATTGCGGTCACGAGCCGGGCAGCGTGGAATACGTCATCAACACCGGCGAAGAGGCTGTCGGCGACCGCTACCAGCGCGGCGGCGGCAATCTGGCCAAGGCGGTGGCCGAGATGTGCGGCTGCGCCATGGCCACCGGGAGCGACGTCAAGGGGTTCTGCTGCGGACCCAATCACGGGTTGGTGATCGCGGCCAGCCTTGTCGCCAGCGGGGTCTACCGCAAAGTGATGGTCACTGCCGGCTGCTCGCTGGCCAAGCTCGGCATGAAGTTCCAGGCCCACATCCGGCAGGACATGCCGATCCTGGAAGACGTGCTTGCGGGCCTCGGGGTGTTGGTGGAACCCGACGATGGCCGGTCTCCGGTTTTGCGGCTGGATTCGGTGGGGCGCCACACCGTCGACGCCGGCTCCCAGCAAGCCATCTTCCGGCGGCTCGTCTCGGAACCGCTGGCGCGGATGGGGCTCAGGTACGAGGATGTGGACAAGTATGCGACGGAACTGCACAATCCGGAGATCACCGAGCCGGCCGGCGGCGGAAACGTGCCGCTGTTGAACTACCGCACCATCGCCGGCCTGGCGGTGCTCGACGGTCAACTCGACCGGTCCGCCGCGCCCGCCTTCGTGACGTCGCACGGAATGCCTGGCTTCTCCCCGACGCAGGGGCACATCGCATCGGCGGCGCCGTTTCTGTGCCAGGCTATCGACCGCTTGAAGTCCGGCGAGATCGGCCGCGCAATGTTTCTCGCCAAGGGAAGCTTGTTCTTGGGCCGAATGACGCAGCTCTCGGACGGCTTGTCGTTCGTGCTGGAAGTCAACCCCGGAACGTAACCGGCCGGGAACCTGTGAATCGTGAGAAGAGGTTTCGAGTCATGGAACTAAGAGGCAAGAAGGTCATCGTCGTGGGGGAAAGGGAAGGTGTGCCGGGCAACGCCCTCGCCAAGTGCGCGGAGAGCGCCGGAGCGGAGGTGGTGCTGGAGCTGACTCACTGCTTTGTTTGAACGGCGGCAGGCGCCGTTGACCTGGATGGTCAAGAAGAGATTCTCAGGGCGGCCAACCGGTTCCCCGGCGAGGAACTGGTGGTGCTGCTGGGTACACCAAACGCTGACAGCAGCCGGACCTACGCGTTGACGGTCACGGAAGGGGACCCGG
>CAYRPT010000040.1:0-9633 GCA_964425895.1 uncultured Solibacteraceae bacterium
CGGCGGCGCGCCTCCGGCGCAGGGGCCGCACGTCATTGATGAAAGGGAACATTCACTAATGTTGCCTGGAGAGCGCTAGCCGCGCGGCGGCGCGCCTCCGGCTCAGAGGCCGCGCGTCATTGATACCAGGGGAACCTTCACGAGTGTTCCCTGAAAAGCTGGATGCCATGTATTCTGGTCCCGCTTTCTTAATCTGCCTGCCGAACCTCACACGAGGTTAACAGGGCCATGACGATATGATGACGGCTGGCCGCTCCGGCTGGTGATCGTGTGATTCCGGCCCTGCTTCTCATAATGATGGTTCTCGAAATAGAGTGACCCATGCCGGTGGCCGCTCCGGGACGTGGAGCAGTTCGCCAGACCAGAGCTCGCAGGCGGGCAATCGCGCCCGCGGCGGTGCGCTCAGCCCAGCCGCGACAGCCGTTCCACGCGGCGCACGGTCAGCAGGATGATCGCCAGGCCGGCGGGATACAACACGCCGCACACGACAAAGACCGGGGCGAAGGAGGCGGCTTCCACTATGCGGCCGATGGCGAGGCTCGAAAGGAACCCCCCCAAACCGCCGGCGGTCCCCGACAGTCCGACCACGGTGGCCAGGGTCGATGGCGGGAACAGATCGCCTATCAGCGTCATATAGTTCGTCATCCAGAAGCCGTGGGCGAACATCAGCACACCGAGCAGCACGACGGCCCAAAAAGTGTCCGGGGCGATCAGCGCCAGAATGGAGACCGGCGTGAGAAAGGCGGCGCCCGCCATCACGGTTTTGCGCGTTCGGCCCACCGGCCAACCGGCGCGGACCAGCCGGTCAGAAAGCGCGCCGCCGAGCAGCGACGCGATTCCCAGCGTCAGGAACGGGATCCAGGACAGACGGCCGATGTCTTCGATCGAGGCGTGGCGCTCCTGGCTCAGGTACTGCGGGATCCAGAACATGTAGAAGTAGAAGACCGGGTCCAAAAGAAACCGGGTGGCGACCAGTCCCCACACCTCCCGGCGCCCGAGCAGGACGGCGAGGGGCCATGTTCCGCCCGTTCCGGCAACCTCGCCGGTGTCTCGCTGATTCAAGACAAGGTCGCGCTCGGCTTCGCTTACGAAGCGCGATTTCTCGGGCGTCTGGAAGAAGACGAACCAGGCGGCGGCCCACGCCACGCCGATCAGGCCCGTGATGACAAATGCGCCGCGCCAGCCCGCGATGTGGTCGGCCGCGACGATCAGCGGCGGCGCGAGGACCGCGCCGATCGCCGAGCCGCCCGTCGTCGCGAACCCCATGGCCAGCGCGCGCTCGCTCCGGGGGAACCATTCGAGAATTCCTTTCGCCGCGCCGGGAAAGCAGCCGCCCTCTCCCACCCCCAGCAGGAAGCGGAAGGCCGTGAGGTGTGCGGCCGACTGCGCGGCGGCGTGCAGGAAGCTGGCCACCGTCCAAAAGACGACGCAAAGGCCGAGCCCGCGCCGCGTGCCGGCGAGATCGACGAAGCGGCCGCCCACCGTGAACATCACGCTGTAGGCGAGCGTGAACGCCGAGACGGCGTGCGAGTATTCGATGTTGCTGAGCCGCAGATCCGCCAGAATGCGCGGAGCGAGTACCGATAATACCTGGCGGTCGAAGAAACTGAGCGCCGAGGCGAGAAACAATAGCCCGGCGATCAGCCAGCGGAAGCCGGACAGCCCCGCCACTCAGCGCGACTCCCGGGCGACGACGGCGCATTCCACGCCGAGAATTCCGGCGATCCTCTCGATCGCGCCGGCGCGGCGCCCCACGCCCAGTGCGAAATGATGTGTGGGCCCTTCGGCCACCCAGCGCTTCAGGAATGTGCGGACATCCGGCTTGAAGAAACCGCGGGTGTTGGTGTTCCCGGTCGGCGGGATCGGACCGCGCGCGCTCTCGCCCTCGGCCACCACAAACTTGAAGCGCCCCGCCGCGGTGGATCCGATGCTCAGCATCGTGATCGGTCCTTCCTTGATCTTGAATTCGACGCTCGCGCCGGAGCCCGGCTTCCCGTGGTACTTGAGCAGACTGCGCAGCACCGGCCGGCCTTCGGCGATATTGAGGTGGTGCGGGCCGTCGTGGCCGACCAGTACAAAGCCCTCGTTGAAATCCACCGGATGAAACTCCGCGAAGCTGCCGCCGATGTCGAGGCGGTCCTCGATCAGCATCGCGATACAGGTCTTCAGGTCCGATTCGCCGCACATCGGAAAGCCGGCCGCCGTGAGCAGCGAGTTACCGACAATCAGGTTGGTGACCACGGTTCGAAGCAGGCTGCCCGGCTCGGCTTCGTAGTAGTAGGCGAGGCCGTCCAGCTCATACTCCGAAACGAAACGGTCGAGCGCCACGGCGGCCCGGGCGGCGGTCTCCAGATCGGCGGCCGTCAGCTTCGTGGTGACCGGGTCGGACTTGGGATCCGGCGTGTCGAAGATCTCGAGGATCTGTTTCTGCCGGGCGCCGATATCTTCCTCCGAAGCTTCGCGCCAGTGCCTGAGGAGGGAGTCGGCCTCCGTCTGCACGATGTGGCATCCGAAGGCGGCCGTGAGCGCCGTCTGATCGGTGTGCATGTCGAGCATGCTCTCGATGGGATGGCCGAAGTGGCCAATGCGGGCGGATTTCAGGTCATGGAGAACGCACGCGATGGCGCACCATTCGCTGATCTCCGCCTCCGCTTCGGGATCGTCGTCGAGCGTGCCGAGAATCACCGGAGGAGGTTTCCGTCCCATGCGAATCGCGACTCCGCTGAACTCCGGCACCGAACAGAAATCGTCGTTCGAGAGCTGCATGTAGGTGGAGGCCACGGAGTAGTCGAGCGCCTTCCGCGGCTGGAGCGCCACCAGGACGATGGGGATGTTGACATCCCGTATCAGGGCGCCGAAGGTGGCCGAGGTGGCATAGGTCACCATGTCGCAGAACAGCAGATCCAGCCTCGAGGCCTGCATCCGATCCCTCGCGGCATATGCCGACTTGGCCTCGTCCACCATGCCGAAGCTGGTCACCTCGACACCCCGGCGCGCCAGTTTCCGTTCGAAGACGCCGAGCTTGCGATGCATTTCTTCGAGCAGGCCGTCGAACTGCCGCCAATAGGTGTGGTGGCCCACCCCCACCACCCCGACCCGGGCCGTCAGCGGTTTGCGGCGGGGGACGCGGGGCGCGGATGTGCTCGCTGACGGCGGGTTGGCGTAATCAGGCGGTTCACGCATCAATGCTTCCCTCGCGGTTTGCGGCTCGCTCCATGATATGCGAGGTTTGGCCGGCGCGAGCGAGGCGGGCGCCGCCGGGCGACGTACCGCGGGGTTGGCGTCACGCTTGCCGTCGCGCTGCCGATTCTTCGATGATTGAGGCTGCTATCAGCCCGTGGCAGAAGTCGGTATCGGCTTGTAAGAATGCCTGTATGCTCTTGATGCGCCGTTCGGCCGGATCGCCTTCGAGACTTCTACCACGGGTTCCTATGCCGAGTCGCAACGGGATACGGATGGCGCTGGCTCTCGTCGTGACCGCGGGAGGGTATCTCGCGACGCGAAGCCCCGCGGCTGCCGACATAGAGATCTCTTCTCTGGAGACGGGCTTCCGCAACCCGCCCATGACTGCCCGCCCGTCGGTGTACTACCTGCTGCTCAACGGCTTCGTGGATCTCGACCACATGGAGCGGGAGTTGCGGCAGTACCGGGATGCCGGCCTGGGCGGGCTGTGCGTCTTCGACATGGGCGCCCGGGGCGACCCCGCCGCCCAACCGCCGGCCGGGCCGGCGTTCCTCAGTCCTGAATCGGCGAAGGCGCTCGGGCGGATCCTTCGCGGCGCGGGAAAGCTGGGCATGGAGGTGGACCTTTCCGTCAGCAGCAGTTGGGACATGGGAGGGAGCTGGGTGAAACCGGAGGACGGCAGCATGACGCTGCTCACGTCGGAGGTCGAGGTCGAAGGCCCCGGCGCGTATGATGCCGAGTTCCCTTTCCCGCCGACGCCCGCCGAGACGCCCAAGGATGGCGCCGGCAAGCCGCTGTTCTTTCGCGAGGTGGCGCTGTTAGCCTTTCCCCACCCCCGCCGATTGCCTGGTCACGAGTTCCTCTTTCAGCTTCCCGGCCGGCGCAGCCGTCAAGTGGTGGAGGCCGTTTTCTTCAATGTGGGCGGCGGCGAGGCGGCGAAGGACGTGAGCATCGAAGTGTCTGTCGAGCCGCCCGAGCGGAGCGCGTTTCACGAGGTGTGGCGGGGCGCGCTCCAGGCCCGGGAGGGTCCGCAGAGATTCCGGTTCCCGGCGGCCGAAGCCAGGTTTGTCCGGCTGCGCATCCTCAGCAGTCATGATGCCGGATCCAGTCGGGTTCGGCTGGCCGAGTTCGAACTCCGCACGCCTGCCGGTGACAACGCTCTGATTTCCCACTACGCGAACCGGGGCATCGACGGTGCGCAACTGCTGCGGTTCACCTCGGAACTCGGCATTGCGGAATGGGCCGCGAGCAAGATCCACGACGGAGTGATGAGCGGCCCTCGTGGAAGCTGGTCGTCGGCCGGACCGCCTCCGCTGCTGGTCGAGGACAGCCGTAAGATCGTGGACCTCAGCGGCAAGATCGACGCGAGCGGAAGACTGCGGTGGGAGGCGCCGCCGGGCCGATGGCTGATCCACCGCTACGTCTGTACGAACACCGGCGAGCGGCTCAAGGTTCCCAGCCCGAATTCGGACGGATTGGCCACGGATCATCTCAACGCGGGCGCGACACGCCGCTACCTCCAGAACGTGATAGACCGGCTGCGTCCGGAGATCGGCGACTTTCGCCGGAGCGCCCTCCGGGAGCTGTACCTTGCCAGCTACGAGGTGCGCGGTCAGATTTGGACACCGGATTTCCTGGACCAGTTCCGCGCGCGGAGGGGGTACGACCTGAAGCCCTACCTGCCCATTCTGAACGGAGGCCGCGTGGACGGTGAGGACACGACCGAACGCGTGCGGTACGACTTTCGGAAGACGGTCGGCGAGTTGCTGGTGGACGCCTACTATCGGGCGGCGTCGGAGGTGGCGCACGAAGCGGGACTCGGGATTGAGTCCGAGGCCGGCGGGCCCGGACCGCCGATCCATCAGGTGCCGGTGGACGCGTTGCAGGCGCTGGGAGCCGTGGACGCCGTGCGCGGGGAATTCTGGCCGTACCGGCCGGATGCGCGCTCCCTGTGGGTGATCAAGGAGACGGCCGCCGCGGCCCACATCTACGGCAAACGGCGGGTCCACATGGAGGCTTTCACCAGCAGCCGCCACTGGCAGGAAGGGCCGGGCGACATCAAGTGGGCGGCCGACCGCGCCTTCTGCGAAGGCATGAACCACGTGGTCTGGCACACGGCGGCGCACCAGCCGCCGGCGAGCGGCCAGCCGGGGTGGGTTTACTACGCCGGCACGCACCTGACGCCGAACCGCGTGTGGTGGCCCATGGCGCGGCCCTTTCTGGACTACCTCGCCCGGGCGTCATTTCTGTTGCAGCAAGGCCTGTTTGTGGGTGACGTTCTCTACTACTACGGTGACCAGGGCTTCAACTTCGTCGGCCCGAAGGAGGTGGACCCTTCGCTCGGATTCGGTTATGACTACGACGTCACCAACGCCGAGGTGATCCTGAGCCGTATCACCGTGGACGATGGCCGCATCGCGCTGCCGGACGGAACGCGATACGAGATCCTCGTGCTCCCCGACCGCGACGACATCGACCTGGCGGTGCTGCGTAAGCTGGAAGCGCTGATCTCGGCCGGCGCAACCGTGGCCGGCCGCCGCCCGGAACGCACCACCGGTTTCAGCGGCTACCCCGATCGCGACCGGGAGTTGCGGGAATTGGCCGCGCGCGTCTGGGGCGACTGCGACGGGCGGAACGTGCGCCGGCGCGCCTACGGCAAGGGCCTGGTCGTGTGCGGGGAGTCATTGCGGGAGGTGTTGCGCGGGCGTGGCGTGGGGCCGGATTTCGAGTTCCGCGGCGCGCGCAGCGATACGAGCCTGGACTTCATCCACCGGCGGACGCCCGGCGCGGACATCTACTTCGTGCGGAACGTCAGCGACCGGTGGGAGGACGTGGAGGCGGTGTTTCGGGTGAAAGCGCGGAGGCCCGAGCTCTGGTTTCCCGACACAGGCGAGGTCCGGGCCACGGCGTACGAGGCCGCCGAAGCCGGTGTGAAGACGCCGTTGCGTCTGGAGCCGCTCGGGTCCGTGTTTGTCGTGTTTCCGGCGCCCGGGTCCGTTTCCCGTACTCTCCCCGGCCTGGTGGAGGTGACGGAGAGTTCGGCGCCGATCGAGGTCGAGGGGCCATGGGACGTCCGCTTCACACCGGGATGGGGCGCGCCGGATTCCGTGATGCTCCCCAAGCTGATTTCCTGGACGGACCACGCGAACGAAGGCGTGCGCTACTACTCGGGCATCGGGACCTACCGTACGAGCTTCCACGTCGATGCGGCCTGGCTCGGCAAGGGCCGTATCGCGCTGCTCGATTTGGGCGACCTGTGGTCCGCAGCCCGAGTCTCACTGAACGGGAAACCGGGCGGCATCGCCTGGAAGCGGCCGTACCGTCTGGATGTGACGGGAGCGCTCCGGGCCGGCTCGAACGAACTCGTCGTGGAGGTGGCCAACACCTGGAACAACCGGCTGGTGGGCGACGCGCTCGGCGCCGGCGGCCGGAAGTACACTCGCACCAACGTCACGGGTGACGCCGGAGTTCCGTGGGCGAAGGTCCCGCTGCGGCGCTCGGGCCTGTTCGGGCCGGTGAGGCTCGTGACGGCGAGGGCGCACGAAGCGCCGTGAGGCGGCTGGAACCGGCGCCAGAAGATGCGACTGGTCTTTATCATCGGCTCGCACCGATCCGGCACATCGGTGCTCTACCGGCTCCTGGCGGCGACCGGCTGCTTCAACGTCGTTACGGTTTTTCACGTCTTGAACCGCGCCCGGCTGCCGGCTCTCCAGGCAAGCGGGGCCTTGGACCGTGCGCACGCGGACATGGCGGCCGACTTTCGCGCCGCCGGGCTTCACGACGAATACGGCCGCGCGGTGACACCCGACACCCTGGAAGAGTATGGGTTCGCCCTCGACCCTCGAAACCGCCGGCCGATGCTCAAGCCGCGGAACCTCCCGTCCTTTGTGGAGTTTTGCCGCCGAGTGAACGCGATCCAGGATGAGAAGCGGCCCCTGCTACTGAAGAATCCTTTTGATTCCCTGAACTTCCTCTTCTTGCGGCAAAGTTTTCCCCGTGCTCCGTTCCTCTTCATTCACAGGCATCCGGCGGAGATCATCAATTCCCAGATGAACCTGCTGCGGCAGATGATGGAGCGCCGGTCTGACTACGACGCCATGCTCCACGCCTGGTACCGGACGGTGTACGACCATTGGGTCAGCCGGGTGGCCGCTCGGGTTCTGTTCTCGAAACGCCTGCCCATCCTGTTCTGGTGGGTCGCCGAGAACGTGTCCGCCTATTGCAATTACGCCGCAAGTCATCTCGATGAATCGCGGCCTGCGCTGGGAATCACATATCCACAACTGTGCCGGGCCCCGGAAGCTTCCGTAGCGGCCATTCTGGACTTCTTGCAGTTGCAAACAAAAGCCTCAATCGACTATAGCCTGATGGTCCGCCGCCGCTCCTACGGGCTCGATCCCCAGGTGCAAAAGCGCCTCAATTGGATCGAGCGCCGGAACCGGCGCTACTGCGAGGCTTTCGAGATCCAACGGAGCGACTACTGACGGCCGAAAGCTTTGGCGACGAGATCGCCGAGCCTGAAGTAGGTGTTTTCCTCCATGTAGCACGATATGTAACATTGGTCGCAGGCTTTGCTCATCACGTCCCGGCGCCGTGTCGCGAAGCCGCGCGACCGCCAGATTTCTCTCAGTGGCGTCTCCCTGACATTTCCCAGCACCGCTTCGTCGCGGACGGGGCAGAACGCCACCCGGCCGTCGGCGTGCACGTGCACTGAGACGAAACCCGCGAAGCAATCGACCGGCTGGGCCCCCATCCCATAGAACTCGGGGATGCCTCGCACAAAGCCGTGCGAATTGAGCGTCAGGCGGTGTTGTTTCGCGAAGGCGATAACCTCGTTGAGATACCTCCTCAGTTCATCGATCTCATCCCCGCCGGGCCGCAAGCTCAGGGACTGCATGCCCAAGGCGTCATAGGGCGCACCCACGTTGTAAGCAAGGAAGCGAAAGGAGCGCACCCCAAGCGCCATTCCGAGATGCATCAGGTCAATGAGACCGCGCCAGTTCGGCTTGACCACCAGGGTGTTGATGACGAGCTTCATCCGGTGAGGGCGCCTCCGGATCTCTGTGAGGCCCTCCACCACTCTCTTCCAGGATCCGGGCATGCCTCGCAGCGAGTCGTGCACCGCTTCGTCGGCGCTGTCGAGGGATACCGCCAGCATATCGATGCCGCTTTCAAGGACGTTTCGACTGAACTGTGGAAGCAAGTGGCCGTTGGTTACCAGCGACACGTAGACGCCGCGCCGTTTCAGATATGCCATCACCTCCCAGAGGTCCCGCCGCAGCATGGCCTCGCCGCCGAACAAGGCTACGTACTTGGCGCCGAGCTCAGCGAGGTCGGACGCCAGTTCGAGCAGATCCCGGGTGGTCATCTCATCGTGCGGCCCGACCTTGACTCGCCACAAATCGCAGAACTGGCATCGTAGGCTGCAGCGCTTGGTCACTTCGATATAGCCGATGATCGGTCCGCAGAGGTTTCGGTTCGTGAGCCGCGATCCGAGGACCTGCAAGTAGTGGCATGCCAGATCTGCCTTGCGCATCGCGAAACTCCCCGTCCGCTAGATATCCATGAGTCCGCAGCACCGTGTACAGACGGGAAGCAAAGTCTCTTCCTTGAGCGCGCAACGGAACCGCCGGAACCGCTGTCCGTTCCACATCTCGGTCAGACGCTGCTCGCGGATGTTGCCCACGATGTAGTCCGGATAATCCCGGCATGGAGAAACATCTCCGTTCGGCAGGATCGCGGTCATCATCCACGGCGCCACACAGCGCTCATAGCCGAATGTCTCGGAGTGATCGGCGTAGAAAGCGGGGATCTGTTCGTCCCGTAGGTCCGGCGCGAAGACGTAGGCGAAGCTCCAGCGCTTGCTCCGGATTCGACGGATGGTCGCGGTGAGCTCGGCGGTGTCAATGGCGGAAACATCCCAGAGCCAGCCGCGGGGTGAGACGGGCGAGGTGTCCAGCTTTTCGCGCATGACAAGGTCGTGTCTCCGGGCGCTCTCTTCCGTCTGGAAGTATCCGTAATAGGCGATGACGGCATCTACTTTCATCGCTTCCGCGAGTTCGAAGGCGAGGTCGAGGTTGCCGGTGTTGAACTGGCAGACCGTAGGAATGAGGATCGTGTAGGGCTTTCGCTGTCCCAGGCGGTCGCGGAGTTCCTGCACGGCCTGGAGCCCGCGCACCGCGCGATCATAGCAGCCCTCGACGCCGCGGATCCGGTCGTGTGCGGACCGCGGACCGTCGATGGAAACCATCACGAAATCCAGCGCCTGAGCCACCACCTCGGCGCTCATTTTCTCGAGGAGCGTGCCGTTGGTCACGACGGAAACGAGCAGCTTCTTCCGCTTCATATAGGCGGTGAGCGGAAGGAAGTCGCGGTACAACAGGGGTTCACCGCCATAGAGGAACATCCAGGGCGACCAGGGCGCCACGTCATCCACGAGTCGCTTGTACT
>CAYRPT010000040.1:9643-12641 GCA_964425895.1 uncultured Solibacteraceae bacterium
GAGGGACACAGTGTCGCGCACGAAGGAGGAGGGTTGCGAAATGTGCCATCCGGATTCGCCCCACTGGCCGCACATCGTGCACCGCAGATTGCAGGCGTTGGTCAGCTTGAGATCTACCTGAACCAGTGGCGCGCTGAAACCACCCTCCCGGCGATAGTCGAGAGGCGCCCGGAATCTCCGCCGGTAGGCCGCGCGCAAACCGCCGCGTACTACGTCACGAGAGCGTAGCAAGTCAAGGAAGAACCGCCTGGGAATCGAGGCGTTTCTGAGTCGCATCCTTCACCTCCGGCACTCCTGCGGCCAGCTCCTCCAACAGGTCGGCGGCACGGCTGGCGCCGTTGTAGGGCGCGAAGGCTCGCGCCATTCTGCCCGCGTTACGGCGAAACGCGGGCTCTCCGAGCACTCTTTGGACGGCGTTTCGAAGATTCTCGGCCGTACAGCGGCTTCGAGCCAGAGTAACCCCCGTGCCTGTTTCGGTCACACGGCAGGCATTGTCCGGCTGGTCGAACTCCTCCGGCACGACGACGAGAGGAACGCCGGCGGAGAGAGCGCCGAATATCGTTCCGCAGCCACCAACCGTCACCACGAGATCCGTTCGTTGGAACAACTCGTCTTGCTGCACCCACCGGACCACATGGATGTTTCGCGAAAGGGGACCGAGGTCCAGGGAGGCCGGTTCCCGGTTCGAGCCGGTCGCCATGACGACCTGGACGTCCGAAGACGCGAGGGCACGGGCCGCGGCGCGCAACAGAAAGGGGGGCTGCGTCTGCATGGTTCCTTCGGTAACGAACACCAACGGCTTGCCCGGCTCCAGTTCATTCAGCGACGGGGCCGAGGCTTCCAGGGAGCGGCCGTGCCAGGCGAGCGGCCCGACGTAGGCCGCGGAAGGAGGCAGGTCTTGCCGGTGGTAGTCGAATTCCGGCGCTCCGCGCACAAGGTAGAGAGGCGCCTGTGCAACGGCCCGCCGCAATGAACCGCGGAGCGGGGGCAAGCCGCGCTGGCGGCGGAGGCGGTTCAGGCGCCTCCGCAGGCCGAGAGCGGAGACGGCCGTCAGACGTGCGACGGCCTGATGAAAGCACCGGGCAAGAGCGCCTCGAGGCGGTGGTACGCCCATGCCGGCCAACGGCGCCTCGGGACCTGGCACAGGGCAGCCCGCAAGAACGGAAACGGGCACAACCGGAATGGTACAGAGATCGCGCAACACCAGGGTCGCCCCCCACATCGATTCGTCAGAGACGATGAGGGACGGTTGCCACCGGCGCTGAATCGCTTCCATGTCTCTGACCTGACCCGGGACGGTGTCCAGAAGCCACTGCCGCAGTATTCCGAGGAAACCGATGAAGTTCCGATAACGGCCGCGCCGGCGGCGGGAATGCAGCAGCTCCTCCAACGCACGTTCATCAAGGTGAACGTAGGGGTATAGCTCAAACCCCTCGAGGAGCATCGCCCGCCGCGTGCCCCCGGCGCAATAGAAGGCCACGGACCAACCACGGGTCTTGAGTTCACGCGCCATCTCCATGAGCGGATGCAGATGGCCGTTGAGCGGCCAGGACGCGAACAGCACCCGGCTCACTGGGATTCCTCCCTCCGGGCCGCGGCCCGGATCGGGGCGGGTACGTCTTCACCGCCACCCGTCAGGATGATGCGGGGAAGCCGATAGTGGTTGCGGGACGGTACCGCGGTGGCGCCACCCCAGGCGAGCACTGCCGACGCATAGCCGTGGTGAAGAAGCAGCGCATCGATGTCCAGCAACTCGCCGGGAGGTACGTCTCCGTAGGGGTAAGCCAGGGATGTGACCGGCAGTCCGAGCCGGTTCTCGATATCCGCTTTCGAGCGGCGCACCTCGTCCGCAATCTGGGTTGGCTCCAGCCGCCCGAATGGAGCGTGGGAACATCCATGGGACTGCACGGACCAGCCGGCGCGGGCGAGTTCGGCGATCTGATCCCAAGCCATGATGCGCTCGGTGCGCCACGGCATCCGGTCACCGACCTGGTCGAAACGGTTCGTTCCTCCTACAAAGTCCACCGGCACATACAAAGTGGCGGGAATGCCCATCGAGGCAAGTACGGGGAACCCGTGACGATAGACGTTCTCGTAGGCGTCGTCGAAGGTCCAGATGACAAGCCTTTTCCCGTCGTTATGGGACTCTGGGGCGTTCGGTTGGATGAGATCCCCGATGGTCCCGAAACGGCATGGCCCGGCCGCGAGACGGCGGGCGTGAGCCGCGAGCTGCTCCGGGGAAACGTCCCAGGGTGTCTCGGGATTCGGGGTGACGTGATGCGCCATTAGAATCCAAGCCTCGCCCATCTCGCTCTACCCCTTTCCGGGAACGATCGCCTCCGCCTGGTCGGGACGGGTTGGGGGGGAGTCCGAAGCTGCGCTAGCCCCGAGCGCGGCCATGGCGCGCAGCGCTCGCTCGGGGTCCAGCAAGTGGCCCATAAACCGCACTCCCGTCTCCGAGCGAAACTCATCCGCCAGATAGTGCCTGAGAAACAGCGAAACCGCCGCGGCGGTCAGATCAGCCGGCTCAGGGTGCAAGAGCCGCAAGGTCCCGTGCCGGCCGCTGCGACTCCAGCCGTTCACGACCATCCCGCATAAGCCCCGGTGCACAGATCGCGCAGCCACCCCCCTCAGCAGGCCGGCGGTTACTGCGCGGCCGAATTTCCGGTTAAGACGATAAAGGGCTCCGGCGGCCGCGCGGAACGCGCAGTCGAGGCGCCACTCCGGGGTGGCCCCGAATGCCGCCAGCTCCTCCAAACCAAGGGTCTCGGGGAGGTCGTGGAGTTCCGGCAGGTCGAACAACAGACTCGTGCGCGCGCCGATGGCGGGCCCATAGTCAAACTGCCGCCGCTCGGCCGCCCGGTTCACGCACTGCCATCTTCTATCGCGGAAAAGGAGAGGCCGGCTCTCCGCCGCGGCGTCCGCGAGGCCGTATATCTGTTCCGGCGGTGTTCCCCTCTTCAGGCTGATGGATACTCCGACGTGGACGGCCCGGCAG